>NZ_JBQSVL010000033.1:0-32872 GCF_052376215.1 Psychrobacter sp. AOP7-B1-24 | reverse complement strand
TACACCTCACAGCCTGTGTCAACACCTTATTTGAAGGTTTTTTATTTAGTTTTATTCACCTTTTAATAAACCAATACTTTCAATGGGTTGGCGTATAAACAGGTATTGTGTATTTAGGTATGCCTTAAGAAAGCATTTTATAGTTATTCATTATTAAGCAAAAACCTCCATTCTTCGACTTAACCGTCTGTTAGGATCATTGTTAATATAGTATTTACCTTTATCACTATTGATATTGCTACAAAATACACCTATATAGAAGAAGAGCTGGCCCTTGGCTATCTAGTGCTAATAGACAGTTTTTGCTATAATGGCTGCTTTTGCAACATTGCTTAATAGTTGTTCTGTTTTATCTTATGAAAAGGTAGTTTACTTTATGGCATTGTGATCATGGCGTATTAAATAGCGCTCAATCATCATGTAATATAAGGCAAGATATGACTCTATTAAGTGTTGTGCTTATTTCTTACAACATATCATAGTAGTTAGATATAATTGATGTGGTCTTACGGTTATATGATTGATGGTTGCAGTCATCACTGCCAACGGACCCAAAAAGGTGAATAGATTATGGTAGCGATTACTTTACCCGATGGTAGCGTAAAAGACTTCGAAGGCAATACAACAGTCATGGAAGTGGCGCAAAGTATCGGTGCAGGACTGGCTAAAGCAACAGTAGCCGGGCGTGTAGATGGGCATTTAGTAGATGCGCATGACCCTATCATTGCTGATGCTAAAGTCGAAATCGTGACGCCAAAAGATGCGGATGGTGTTGATATCATTCGTCACTCATGTGCGCATTTGTTAGGTCATGCTGTCAAACAGCTATATCCTGATGTGAAGATGGTTATCGGTCCAGTCATTGCAGATGGCTTTTATTATGACATCTACAGCGAGACGCCTTTTACACCTGAGCATATGGAAGCGATTGAAAAGCGCATGATGCAGCTGATCAAGCAAGATTATGACGTTGTTAAAAAGATGACGCCTCGTGCAGAAGCGATTGAGATATTTGAGTCACGTAATGAAGACTATAAGCTTAAATTAATCAACGATATGCCAGGTGAAGAAGCTTTTGGTCTTTACCATCATCAAGAATATGTGGATATGTGCCGTGGCCCACATGTGCCAAACACACGATTCCTAAAAGTATTCAAGCTGACTAAGATGTCTGGTGCTTATTGGCGTGGTGATGCAAAAAATGAGCAACTACAACGCATTTACGGTACTGCATGGGCAGATAAAAAACAGTTAAAAGCTTATATTCAACGTATTGAAGAAGCTGAAAAGCGCGACCATCGTAAAATTGGTAAAGCCTTAAACCTGTTCCATATGCAAGAGCAAGCACCAGGTATGGTGTTTTGGCATGCAAATGGCTGGACTATTTATCAAGTGCTTGAGCAATATATGCGTAAAGTACAAAATGATAATGGCTACGAAGAGATTAAAACACCGCAAATCGTAGATCGTAGTTTATGGGAGCGTTCTGGTCATTGGGGTAACTATGCAACCAATATGTTTACGACTTCGAGTGAAAACCGTGATTATGCTGTAAAACCTATGAACTGCCCTTGCCATGTGCAAGTATTTAACCAAGGCCTAAAATCTTACCGTGATTTGCCTTTACGTATGGCAGAATTTGGTTCTTGTCATCGTAACGAGCCATCAGGTTCATTACATGGTCTAATGCGTGTTCGTGGCTTTACTCAAGATGATGCGCATATTTTTTGTACCCAAGCTCAGATTCAACAAGAAGTGGCTGACTTTATTAAGCTAACACTTGCGGTCTATGAAGATTTTGGTTTTGATAACATCATCATGAAACTTTCTACTCGTCCTGAAAAACGTGTCGGTAGTGATGAATCATGGGATTTTGCTGAAAAAGCGTTGGCCGATGCGCTAGATAGTTCAGGCCTTGATTGGGACTATTTACCCGGTGAAGGTGCCTTCTATGGCCCAAAAATTGAATTCAGTCTAAAAGACTCGTTAGGTCGTATATGGCAATGCGGTACTATTCAAGTTGATCCAAACATGCCTGAACGCCTTGATGCTGAATTTGTAAATGAACAGAATGAACGCGAAGTACCTGTCATGCTACACCGTGCGATATTGGGTTCGTTCGAGCGTTTCATCGGCATATTGATTGAAAACTATGCCGGTTGGATGCCCGTATGGCTAGCACCACAACAAATTGTGGTCATGAATATCACTGATAAACAGGCCGATGCTTGTGAAAATGTAGTCAGTGAACTAAAAAATGCAGGTTTACGTGCTATTAGTGACTTGCGTAACGAAAAGATTGGATTTAAGATACGAGAGAAAACATTAGAACGTATTCCCTATATGCTAGTATTAGGGGATAAAGAAGTCGAATCGGGCAGTGTCAACGTCCGTACGCGTGAAGGTGAAAATCTTGGCGTAATGAGTATTTCTGAATTTATTACATTAGTACAGACAGCTGTCGCTGAAAAAGGCCGACAGACCCCAAAAACAGATGAGGAGTAATACCTATTAAACAGTCGAACCGTTTGAACATCAACGAAGATATCAATGTCAAAGAAGTCCGTCTCGTCAAAGAAGACGGCGAACAAATGGGCGTGGTCGATATCGAAACCGCGATGAAAGCGGCACGTGAGGACAATCTAGATTTGGTCGAATTGGTTCCAGATGCCAAGCCGCCCGTGTGTAAAATCATGGATTATAAGCACTTCCTCTATGATCAGAAGCAAAAGGCGAAAGAAGCTAAAAAGAACCAAAAGCAAACTCAGCTGAAAGAAATGAAGCTGCGTCCTAGTACTGAAGAAGCTGATTATCAGGTCAAACTGAAAAAAATCTTCAGCTTTTTAGAGAACCAAGACAAAGTTAAAATCAGTATTCGTTTTCGTGGCCGTGAAATGGCGCACCAAGAGATTGGTCGTAAGCAGCTAGATCGTATTATCGAAGACACTGCTGAGATTGCTAACGTTGAGCAGTATCCTAAGATGGAAGGTCGTCAAATGGGTATGCTGCTTGGACCAACTAAGAAAAAATAATCTGTTTTGTAGATTGTTTTAGTGGTGGCTGTTAGTCGATGTAGATACTTATAATCTCAACCATCAATATGCTGCGGGATATTGATGGTTTTTTAATATTTAAGCCTGTTAATAGCCATTTTTTAATATAACAAGTCGACGCTACTTTACAAAACCTATCTTCTCAACCCATTCATTACTCGTTACTCTAAAGCTCTGCTGCACCGCATTTATACTATTCTAATAAGAATAACCGAGTGCATAAGAATATCCATTTACTATCAATGTGTTTTACGGTTACCGCTTTATATAGCTATTGACCAAAAACACTGTACCTTTTAGATATTACAGGAAACTTCATGCAAGAATTGACCCCACCAGAAAACGCAAAAACTCCAAGTATTTCTTTAACTGCACCTGAACCTGTGAAAGAGATACAAAAAAGTGAAGCAGATCAGATGGTCAAGTTGGATGAAAGCCAGATTCCAGAGCTCGATGCCAAAGTTGATGCTTTTGTAGACCATGTACTTACTAACTCTGTGCACAGCGATGAGTTTCGACAGAACGTGCAATCTATTCATAATTTAGGTACCAAAGAGATTCGAGAGTCATCACAAGTCTCTAACCGTATGTTAGATTTGCCGGCAAAAAGTCTTAATGATAGCTTGTTTGATAACTCGCCTATCGCTAACTCACTAACGGAACTGCGTGGGATTGTCGAAGACTTAGATCCTAGCAAAAAAGAGCTGACCAGCTCACGTAAGTTGTTTGGTCTCATACCATTTGGTAATAAAGTACAAGATTATTTCCGTCAATATGAATCCGCACAGTCTCATATCAATGCCGTTGTTACCAGTCTCTATAATGGTAAAGATGAATTGCTCAAAGACAATGCAATGATTGAACAAGAAAAAGTCAATATGTGGGAGCTGATGCAATCTATTCGTCAGTATGTCTACGTTGGCAAAAAGATTGATGAGCAGCTAGAGCAAAAAGTCTATGCAATAGAAGCAACTGACCCAGAAAAAGCTCGTATTATTAAAGAAGAGATGTTGTTTTATGTCCGTCAAAAAAATACAGATTTTTTGACTCAGTTGGCCGTTAATGTACAAGGGTATTTAGCGCTTGATACCATTCGTCGCAATAACTTAGAGCTTATTAAGGGTGTCGATCGCGCAACCACGACGACGGTATCAGCATTACGCACGGCTGTCGTCGTTGCTCAAGCGATGACCAATCAAAAACTGGTACTCGATCAAATCACTGCGTTGAATAAAACGACCAGTAGCTTGATTGAGTCAACCTCAGCAATGCTCAAACGCCAGTCAGGTGAAATCCATGAGCAAGCGACTAGCAGCAGCATTGAACTTGATAAACTGCAAAATGCCTTTAACAATGTCTATGATACGATGGATATGATTAGCAGCTATAAAATCGAAGCACTAGAGAATATGAAACAAACGGTCAATACATTGACTAGCGAAGTTGATAAAGCACAAAAGTACCTTGATAAATCTAATCAAACCACTGTGCTAGAAGTATCAAAAGAAATAAACAGTAAAAAGATAACCGATAAATCAAACACGGTCGATATCGATCTTTAATTTATCCAAACTGCTGTTGCCTCATAGAGGTAACGGCTCCTTGCTACTGAATACACATACAACAATTGACGCAAGATATTACAACGTCGTTCGTGTTAAGATAGCCCTTATTAATAATTTTAAAAATAGATACGGTAATTTATGAGTTGGAATGACCCAAACGCCTCAAGTGAGGCAAAAAGATATGACAACCCCATCCCTAGTCGTGAACTAATACTTAGTACGATTACTGAGCATGGCGAAGTCACTCATCAACAGTTAGCAAAAGCCTTTAATATTGATGATACCGATCAGTTTGATGCCTTGGGTAATCGTCTTAAAGCTATGGCGCGTGATGGACAGGTAAACCGCGAAGGTCGCCCTTATCGCTATCGTACAGTGACTCAGCAAGATGTCATCACTGGTACTGTGTCTGCTCATCCTAAAGGATTTGGCTTTGTACTTTTAAGTGACATGCCAGATTTGTTTTTGCATGAAAAACAAATGCGTTGGGTATTTAATGGTGACACCGTCGAAGCAGTCGGTACATCAACGGACAATCGTGGTCGTACTGAAGGGCGTATTGTTGATATCGTTGAACGTCGCCAAAACAACTTCATCGGTACACTTGCCCGTGATGATGATGGCTACTGCGTTGAGCTTGGTAGTCCAAATAATCATCAGCCAATCACGGTCACTGATGACAATGTTCAGGCATTCAATGCTAAGCAAGGCGCGCCTGTTAAAGTTGACATAATTGACTGGCCAAACCAGCATGAATTTGCCACCGGTAAAATCACTGAAGTATTGTCTGACGATAATGACCGCGAATTGATTATTGAGACTACCCTGCTCAACTACGACATTCCATCAGATTTCAGTGAAGCGGCTCTGAAGCAAGCTAATGACTATCAAGAGCCAACTGAAAAAGACATAAAAGGTCGCACAGATTTACGTCATCTGCCTCTTGTTACCATCGACGGTGAAGATGCTCGTGACTTTGATGATGCTGTATTCGCTGAAAAGCGTTCTGGTGGTAATTACCGTGTTGTGATTGCGATTGCAGATGTCAGCTATTATGTGACACCGAACTCACCACTTGATCAAGACGCCTATGAGCGTGGTACTTCAGTGTATTTCCCGCATCGTGTGATTCCGATGCTACCTGAGGTGCTATCTAATGGTTTATGTTCACTGAACCCTGATCTTGATCGCTTGTGTATGGTTGCTGACATTAAAATATCACGTGCAGGTAAGATCACAGGATATGAGTTTTATCCATCAGTCATACACTCACAAGCACGTTTGACCTATAATCAAGTAAATGACTACTTCGTAAATCCGACTGATAAACGTTTGCCTAAATCATTAACGGGTAACAAAGACGTTAAAAAATCTATCGATACCTTACATCAATTGTATGAGCTTTTGCTAAAAAAACGTGAAGAGCGCCATGCGATGGAGTTTGAGACCGTTGAGACGTATATAAAGTTCAACGAAAAAGGTGGTATTGCAGATATTTTACCTCGTACTCGTGGTGATTCTCAAAAGCTGATCGAAGAATGCATGTTGTTGGCCAATACCTGTGCGGCAAATTTTGCACTCAAGCATGAGTTGCCTGTGTTATACCGTAATCATGATAAGCCTGACGGTGAGAAGTCAATGCGTATTCATGAGTATGCAAAAAACTTTGGATTACCATTCCCAGAAGAGAGTCCAACTCAAGCAGATTATCAACGAATTATTGAAGCAACCAAAGACAGACCCGATGCAATTAGCATACACAGCATGCTATTGCGTTCAATGATGCAGGCCAATTATGCACCTGACAATATTGGTCACTTCGGTTTGGCTTATGACGAATATAGCCACTTTACCTCGCCTATTCGCCGTTATCCAGATTTAATGCTGCATCGTGCGATTAAAGCAAAAGTTACCAACAGCAAACAGCCTGTTATGGACTTCTCTCTTGAAGGTGCTGGTACACAAACTTCAGATACTGAACGTCGTGCCGAAAAAGCATCTCGCTATGTAGAGTCTTGGCTCAAATGTCATTACATGAAAGACCATGTTGGCGAAGAGTTTGAAGGAGTAGTCACTACGGTTACTAGCTTCGGTCTATTTGTAACATTGACTGACTTATATATTGATGGTTTGGTGCACATATCAAACGTCGGTGACGATTTCTTTGTTTATGATGAACAGCAGCAACAGCTGATTGGTAAGGATAAAGGCACGCTATTTGGACTTGGCGATTCGGTGAAAGTCCAAGTTGCTGGGGTCAACATGGACCTGTTGCAGATTGATTTTGATCTAAAAGAAAAACTACAGTCTAGCGCTATGAACCAGACCAAAAAACAGCCTGCTAAAAAGGAACAGCCTAAAAAAAGCCCTGCAAAAAGAAGTAGTAGCCGCAGTAAAGGTGGTAATAAAAAAGGCTAATTTGAGTAAAAGCTTTAATAATAAAAAAGGCTAACGTCACCGTTAGCCTTTTTTTTGTGCTGCGCTATTTACATAATTACTTTTTATGTACGCAGTGCAAATTATTTACTGTGCAACGCTATCCATATTTTCTAAATTTTTCTGTTCGGTTTGCTGAGCTTGATTGATCTGAGACGTGGCACTATCGAGGATAGCTTTAGGCTGCTCAGCCAAAGGTTGGCTAGTAATATCTCCTGAGTTACTTGCTGTTTTGCCTGTAGCAGAACTGTCTATATTGGTATCACTAGTCCCAACCGTAACACTACTGACAACAACTTCTCTGTTTTTCTCATGCTGTTTGCCATTAATAAGATTAAAGCCAAATAGTCCAACGATGCCAATCAACGCGAATATAATCAAATGTTTCATTTGCATAAAAATGTTCCATATTTTAATAGTCAGATATATGTTTTGCTGCATTTTTTATGCCTAGTTTTCACTGACTGTTACAAACTACTCTTGTGGGCTATCGCTATTCAATAAATCCGTCTCATCTGAATTTTCAGCAATCTCTTGTTCAACTTTTTCCATTAGCTTGTCATCAGGGCTCGCATCCAACACCTCATCAGCACGGCGACCTTGCAAAACAAGTTTGGCACGTGCCTTTGCTAGCTTTTTCTCTTTACTATCCATGCCTTTTTGTTCATTTTTGCCTATATCTGTCACCTCAGGAATGGTCGAAGTAGTGGTCTTATCAGACACATCAGTACTTTCGTGGCTATCTTGCATGTGTGCAAAAGCGTGCTCTAATTTATGATTAAAGCGCAACTGATAAATAGGCTCTGGCAAGCTAAAACCATTATCTTCAAGGGCATGCTTGGTTTCACGTATAGCAATACTACGGGCTTTGGAAAAGTCAGATTCCAATTGATTTACCCAGACTTGAAACTGCAAAATAATATTAGAATCACCCACTTCTTTAATAACTGCAGTGACTTTTGGATTATCCAATGCAAAACCTAACTGACATATTGCATCGACCCCCACCTTGATGGCGGCAAGAGGGTCGTCATTGGCATCAACGCCCAACTCAAAGGTAAAGCGACGTTCAGGATTTTTGGTGTAATTGAGGATAGTACCTTTGAAAACTTCTGAATTAGGGATACGCAATTGATTTCCATCTAAAGTCATCAATATCGTCGCGCGCGAGGTTAGGCGTACCACAATACCCTCTTGATTGTTAATCAAAATATAGTCACGTGCACGAAATGGCTGGCGAATACTGAGCATTAAGGAGGCAATATAGTTTTCAATAGTGTCTTTGACCGCAAAACCAACTGCGATACCGATAACACCAGCACCACCTAACAGTGTGCTTAAAATGGTTTCGGCCCCTATCAAGCTCAGCGCTAAAACCAAACCAATAATAATAAAGATAATTTTAATAGTTTGAGAGAGTAACTCAGCCACAAATGGATTGGGTGTTAGACGTTGCCACATTTTTTGACGATTGGACAACCAATTACCAAACCAAGTCACCAAGCTAAATAAAACAATACCCACTAACAATAAAGGTAAGGCTTTGACTACATTTTTCGTTTGTGCTTTGAAACTTTGGTAAACGGTCGATACGTTGTCTTGTACATCAAGCGTTCGAGTAATTCTATCTTCAACAGTAACCACATCGGTTAAACGATTGGTTAAACTGATGGCTTGTTGCGCTTTTTTCTCATTTGGTGTTTCACCAGTTAATGTAACCACACCTTGGGTAACACTAACATTAACTGCTTGCAACCCCTCAATTTCTGAAAATATCCCACTGATACGTTGCCGAATATCATTGTCTTTTTGCGGTGCGGGTGTGGTTTCAATTTGAGCATCATTCGTACTTTCATTACTGATAACGGGCGATGACTCAACTGGTGCCGGCGTAGTCGCCAAAGTAACGCTGTCTAGCCCATTATTTGAATCACTTTCAGCCAACTGATTGCTCGCTGTGGCAGGAGTTGACTCACTATTGGTTGCATTACTGTCAGAAGTATCAGCTTCTTCAGCCCCTTCCGGCACCGTAGCAGCAGCATCCACACTGATGGTTTCAGCAGCATGAATAGGGAGGCCCAAACTAGTGATGCTTAGTAGCAACAGCATTTGACCCCAAACTTTGAGACAACTGCGTATTCTTTGATGGTCAAAACAAACCGCCATAAGTACCCTTTGCTGTTTTACTTGTTTTTTACTAAAATACGCCCTCAAGTCAAGCCAAAGTCCTCTAAATACTAATGAAATGAGGACATATCTAAAATTTTTACTTTTTATTAGCTATCGAGATAAGCCTGCGCCGCACTTAAATCTAGCGTTCCTTCATAAATAGCACGTCCAGTGATAATACCTTCAATACAGTCACCATACGGCTTTAACAGTTCGATGTCTTTTAAATCAGTCACACCACCCGAAGCAATCACTGGTAAGCCGCCTTCGCGAGCCAAGTTAACCGTTTGCTCTACATTGACGCCTTGCATCATGCCATCACGGGCAATATCAGTATAGACGATTGAAGATACACCTACATCCGCAAAACGCTTAGCAAGTTCAGTCGCCTTGGTATCAGTAACGTTTGCCCAACCATGAGTAGCAACCATACCATCTTTAGCATCGATACCAACAATGACATGTCCAGCAAATTCGCGGCAAGCTTCCGCAACGAAATCAGGATCTTCAACAGCTTTCGTACCGATAATGATATACGTCAGACCTGCGGTAATATATTGCTCAATGGTATTCATATTACGCACACCTCCACCTAACTGAATAGGTAAATTTGGATACGCTTTCGTAATATCGTTCACCACTTGTCTATGCACTGGTACACCATCAAATGCGCCATTCAAATCAACCAAATGTAACCGACGTGCACCTTCATCTACCCAACGTGCAGCCATAGCGACTGGATCATCAGAGAACACCGTATCATCTTCCATACGACCTTGTTTTAAACGTACACACTTACCATCTTTTAAATCAATAGCCGGGATAATAACAGGCACAGCACACATACAACATTCCTTATAAAACACAACATTAAATAAATGTAAAAAACCACTCTTAAAAATTAGAGTATATTGAATATACAACACGTTTTAAGCCATAATAGAAAAATACCGTTCAAAAAGCGATTTAAAACTTGAACGGATTCATACAAACCAACAACGAAACAAAAAATCGTTGAAATATCATATAAGTAATGATAAAAACCGAAAGTCATAACTATAAGTTCTATCAGGTTCAATCACTGGAAACATTAGGTAAATTCAATTACTGACTGGCAATTTTAGGTCAATTTAGCGTATAATCCTAGGTAAATTTTTATTTGTTTCTATGTGATAGTAACCATACGCCACGCTTTATATCAAGTCATCCGTGATTGAGAAGGAAGCGTGACGGTCAGGATGAGTCGAGCAGTAGTTGAATCTATCTATACGATGTTAACCAACATATTGCTAAGAAGGGTTATATTAGAAATCTCAACTAGTAGCCGTTAAACCGTCTACTCTGCAATACTAAACTCTAATTAGATATCTTTCCTAACGTCTTTTACCCTGTTTCTATCACTGGTTAACGATTTAGAACTGTCATTACTGACTATATAGCAATGGATAATAAGTAAAGCTTGCTTATTCATTTCTGAGTCAGTTTGTTTTTCAGCCAGTTTATCATCTATCTAAATAGATCTTTGTTTGGCTACAGTCTTATTGAACGAGTATCGACTTATCATGATACTTAATCTGTAAGAGTGGAGTGGTCAGTCATTCTGGTGTTACAAGTTTTAATTTTCAATGAAACGTATGATAGAGCTATTGGTTTAAAGTAATCATTTTAGCGATTTATTTTGATTAATGGTTTTTGCATACACCTTGGTAGCCAGTCGCCACTTTGGTAATTCGAATAAGACATTAACGTGTTGTTAAGGAGTCTAAGGTCAGCGTTAATACTCTTACTAGTAGTTATGATCATGCATTATTTGTAAAGGACTCTATCACCATCCTACTATAGGAATAACTGACTGAGTGCTTTATTGAATGACGCAGTTGTTCATGCTGCCGATATACCAAACAGGAAGTCTGGTATCGTTTTAGACTATGGACTAAGTTTTCGCTTATGATTACCATCAAGAAAGGTTTGGATTTGCCCATCACCGGTGAACCCTCCCGCGAGATATCTGAGCATAAGCCGACACACGTTGCTGTTATTGGCTACGACTATGTCGGTATGAAGCCCACGATGAATGTCAAAGAAGGTGACACAGTAGCAAAAGGTCAGCCCGTTTTTGAAGATAAAAAACGAGCTGGTGTTATCTACACTGCCCCTGCTGCTGGTAAAGTCATCGCGATCAACCGCGGTGAACGTCGTGTGTTTGAGAGCCTTGTAATTGCGGTCGACCCAAACGGTGAAGAAGTAAAGTTCGAGCAGTATGACTCCCAGCAACTTGCAGACCTAGACTCTGAAGTCGTTGAGACCCAACTGCTTGCCTCTGGTGAATGGACTGCGTTTCGCACGCGTCCTTATAGCCGTACTCCAGAAATCGGTGCCCGTCCGCATGCTATTTTTGTCACTGCAATGGATACCAATCCATTAGCATTTGACCCAATGCTGCTCATTAATGAACAGCTACAAGCATTCAATGACGGACTTGCCGTACTCTCTACACTCAGCCCTAAGACCTTTGTATGCCATAACGGTGATACCCAGCTGACGCCAGTTGCGAAAACCGCAGCTAATAATAATACTGAGTATCATGGCTTTTCTGGTAAACATCCAGCTGGTTTAGCGGGTACCCACATTCACTTCTTACACCCAATCATGCGTGGCGTAAGCGTTTGGACGATTGGATACCAAGATGTGATTGCGATTGGCAAACTGTTTACCACAGGTCGTTTGTATACACCTCGTATGGTTAGTTTGGCTGGTCCTGCGGCTACCAACCCACACCTCATTGTCACTGAGCGTGGCGCTGATATTACTGCATTAACCAAAGGTCAGTTGGCTACTGGTGAAAACCGTATTATCTCAGGTTCAGTGCTATCTGGTCGTAAGCTATTTAGTAATATCGCTTATCTTGGCCGCTTTCATAACCAAATCAGCGCACTCGCTGAAGGCCATGAACGTCCTGCATTTCACTTCTTTACACCAGGTAAAAACCGTTTCTCCAAGCTGCCTATCTATATTTCGCAGTTTTTTGGTGGCAAAAAGTATAACTTTACCACCACGAGTAACGGCTCACCGCGAGCCATGGTACCAATCGGTGTCTTTGAAGAGGTTATGCCACAGGATTATCTGCCAACGCAACTATTACGCGCACTGATTGTCGAAGATATCGTCAGCGCAGTAGATTTGGGCGCACTAGAATTGGACGAAGAAGATTTAGCATTATGCACCTTCGTATCTCCTGGCAAATATGAATTCGGCGATATTTTGCGTGATAACTTAACGCGCATTGAGCTGGAGGGCTAACCACGATGAAATTTTTACACAATATGTTCGATCGTATGGAGCCGTCTTTTACCAAGGGTGGCAAACACGAAAAATACTATGCCATCTTTGAGATGTTTGATACTTTTTTACGTCAACCAAGCTCAACCACATATACATCATCACATGTACGTGACGGTATTGACCTAAAGCGTATTATGATTACGGTATGGCTGTGTACCTTTCCAGCCATGTTTTGGGGTATGTACAATATCGGTCATCAAGCACTAACTGCTATTGCTCAACTTGGTCTACAACCTGAAGGTTGGCGTACTGTCATCACTAGTATGGCAGGCTACAACCCAGAAAGTATTTGGGCAAGCTTTGTCTATGGGGCAATGCAGTTCTTACCAATTTATATCGTGACATTTGCGGTGGGTATTCTCTGTGAAATTATCTTTGCCGTCGTGCGTGGACATGAAGTCAACGAAGGTTTCTTTGTAACATCGGTATTATTTGCGCTATGTTTACCACCAGATATTCCATTATGGCAAGTTGCCTTGGGTATCACTTTCGGTGTGGTCGTGGCAAAAGAAGTATTCGGTGGTACAGGTAAAAACTTCCTTAACCCCGCCCTATCGGGTCGTGCATTTCTCTACTTTGCGTATCCAGCCTATATGTCTGGTGACTCTATATGGACAGCAGTAGATGGCTTTTCAGGAGCTACTCCTCTTGGTCTTGCAGCACTTGGTGTGGTCCCTCAGGACTTCGTCGATGCCTATGGAAACGCCATCACTTGGAGTGATGCATTCTTAGGCAACATGCAAGGTAGTATCGGTGAAGTATCAACATTAGCAATCTTGATAGGTGCGGCAGTTCTACTATGGACGCGTATCGCATCATGGCGCATCATGGCAGGTTGTGTGGTTGGTCTTGTTGCCACTTCGCTTGTCTTCAACATGGTTGGCTCTAAAGACAACATGATGATGAACTTACCGTTTTACTGGCACTTAGTCATTGGTGGTTTCGCCTTTGGTGCCGTATTTATGGCAACTGATCCTGTGTCAGCAGCACATACCAATAAAGGTCGTTGGGCTTATGGTATCTTGATTGGGTTTATGACGGTATTGATTCGTGTTGTTAACCCAGCTTTCCCAGAAGGTATCATGCTGGCTATTCTATTCGCCAACTTATTTGCGCCATTGTTTGATTACTTTGTGACCCAAGCAAACATCAAACGCCAAACAGCTCGGAGGGTTCGTTATGTCCAAGCCCAAAAGTAACAATGCAAAAACCATCAGTGTGGCACTAACGCTATGCTTGGTGTGCTCGGTATTGGTATCAGCAGTTGCCGTTGGCCTAAAGCCGGCGCAACTCGAAAACGCACGTTTAGACCGTAACAAAAACATCTTAGTCGCCGCTGATATGTATGATGCTGAGTCTGATACACCAGATGATGTGGCTGAACGATTTAAAGATTTTGATGTTGAAGTTATTGACCTAAACGAAGGCAACTATGTCGATGATGAGACGCTAGCAGCAGCTGGCATTCCTGATCGCAATGCTTATGATGCGAGTCAAGCTACAAAAAACCAAGCTCTAAGTGAAGACTTAGGCAACAATGATCCTGCTGGTATTGGTCGTAAGCCTAAATACGCCAAAGTCTATGTGAAAAAAGACGATGCAGGTCAACCTGAAGTGGTCGTATTACCTATTCAAGGCTACGGACTATGGGGTACTATCTATGGTTTCTTAACGCTTGAGAGCGATATGAATACCATTAAAGGTATCAGTTTCTATGAGCATAAAGAAACGCCAGGACTAGGCGCTCGTATCGAAGAGCCAGAGTGGCGCGCTAAGTGGAGCGGTATCGAGTCTTATGACGAAAACGGTGACGTCGCTACTGGTGTGACCAAAGCCGGTAATCCAAAAGAGAACTGGGTTGATGGTATCAGTGGTGCAACACTGACTAGCCGCGGCGTCAGTAACATGATTCAGTTTTGGTTAGGCGAGCAAGGCTATAAGCCTTATCTAGATATGCTACGTGAAGAGAGTGGCCAGACTATTGATGAGGCAGAGACACAAGCCAATCAATCAAAATCGGCAGCTCAACCTAAAACCGAATTGGCAGCCAAGCTACCAGTAGCAAACGGCAAGGAGGCATAACATGGCTGATACTAAAAGTATTTTAACCACGCCTATTTTTGATAATAACCCCATCGGCTTACAGATCCTTGGTATCTGTTCGGCGTTGGCAGTCACAACAAGCATGGCAAATGCCATGGTTATGTGTGTGGCATTAACATTGGTAACTGCATTTTCGAGTTTCTTTATCTCGATTATTCGTAAGCAGATCCCATCAAGCATTCGTATTATTGTCCAGATGACCATCATTGCCTCATTGGTTATTTTGGTCGATCAGGTGCTAAAAGCCGTTGCTTATGATGTTAGTAAAGGCTTATCGGTTTTCGTTGGTTTGATTATCACCAACTGTATCGTAATGGGCCGTGCCGAAGCATTTGCGATGAGCAATCCGCCAGTACCAAGCTTCTTAGATGGTATTGGTAACGGTCTTGGCTACTCTGCAGTCTTGTTATTTGTTGCCACTATTCGTGAGCTACTAGGCGCAGGAACTTGGTTTGGTATCACTATTCTACAACCAGTGACTGACGGCGGTTGGTATATACCAAACGGCTTACTATTATTACCACCGTCAGCATTCTTTATCATTGCTTTGTTCATTGTCATTGTCCGTATTTGGAAGCCTGAACAAGTAGAAGAAGCTGAGTTTGTAATGAAGCCGCAGTCTAAAGGCATGGCACATGGAGGCGGTCACTAATGGGACATTATGTTAGTTTATTTATAACCTCAGTCTTTATTGAGAATATGGCGCTTGCCTACTTCTTAGGTATGTGTACTTTCTTGGCAGTATCAAAGAAAGTGTCAACCGCTATTGGCCTTGGGGTCGCTGTTGTTGTGGTAATGGCCATTACCGTTCCACTAAACAACTTACTATTCCAGTTCATTCTAAAAGATGGTGCGCTAGCATGGGCAGGTTTCCCTGACATCGACTTGAGCTTTTTAGGTTTGCTCAGTTACATCGGTCTTATTGCTGCTACTGTACAGATTCTAGAGATGTTCTTGGATAAGTTCGTTCCTAGTCTGTACAACGCCCTTGGTGTTTTCTTACCACTCATCACTGTAAACTGTGCCATCTTAGGTGGTGTATTGTTTATGGTTGAGCGTGACTATAACTTCGGCGAATCCGTCGTTTATGGCGTGGGTGCAGGCTTCGGTTGGGCATTAGCCATTACTGCATTGGCTGGTATCCGTGAGAAGTTAAAATACTCAGACATTCCAGCACCGCTGCGTGGTCTTGGTATCACCTTTATCACCGTTGGTCTGATGTCACTTGGCTTTATGTCTTTCGGCGGTATGTCAATTTAGACGACTAAGCTTAAACACTTATTTAGCGATTTGACCTATTTAATTCATTTATTCGGTAGGGGCTCAGAAAAACGTTATCACGTCTTTTCGCTCCCCTACTCCATAGATTAAGGATACCTACCATGGATTACGCTACGGCGATTGGTGGCGTTGCGATGTTTACCTTGATCATCATGGGCCTTGTCGCCATTATTTTGGCGGCGCGCTCAAGACTGGTCAGTTCAGGCGATGTTACCATCCATATCAATGATAATCCCGATAATGACGTCGTGACACCAGCAGGCGGTAAACTACTGCAAACACTTGCGAGCGAAGGTATTTTCTTATCTTCAGCATGTGGTGGCGGTGGTACCTGTGCACAGTGTCGTTGCCGCGTTATTGAAGGGGGCGGATCTATTCTGCCCACCGAAGAAGGCTATTTTACTCAAGGCGAAATCCGCAATCATATGCGCTTAGCTTGTCAGGTAGCTGTTAAGCAAGACATGGAAATTGAGATTGACCCTGAGTTCTTTGATGTTCAAAAATGGGAATGTGAAGTTATCTCTAATGAGAACGTTGCTACCTTCATTAAAGAGCTGGTACTTAAAATTCCAGAAGGTGAAGAAGTTAATTTCCGTGCTGGTGGTTATGTACAGTTGGAAGCGCCACCGCATGAAGTACACTATAAAGACTTTGATATCGAAGAAGAATATAGAGAAGACTGGGAAAAGTTCGGTATCTTCAAATATGTTTCAAAAGTTGATGAGCCAGTTATTCGTGCTTATTCAATGGCAAACTACCCAGAAGAAAAAGGCCTGATCAAGTTCAACATTCGTATCGCCAGTCCGCCGCCACGTGGCCCTGATGGGATTCCACCAGGCAAAATGTCTTCTTGGGTATTCAGTCTAGTACCTGGTGACAAAGTGACTGTATCTGGTCCTTATGGTGAGTTTTTTGCTAAAGAGACCAAAGCTGAGATGATCTTTGTTGGTGGTGGTGCAGGTATGGCACCGATGCGCTCACATATTTTCGATCAGCTAAAACGCTTGCACACAGACCGTAAAATCAGCTTTTGGTATGGTGCACGTTCTATTCGTGAAATGTTCTATGTGGAAGATTACGATCAGCTGCAAGAAGAGTTTGCTAACTTTGAATGGCATGTCGCATTATCAGATCCCCTACCTGAAGACAATTGGACCGGCTATACTGGCTTTATCCATAACGTATTGTTAGAAGAGTATCTGAAAAACCATCCAAACCCAGAAGATTGTGAATATTACATGTGTGGGCCACCAATGATGAATGCGGCCGTCATCGACATGTTGCACAGCCTAGGTGTTGAAGATGAAAACATCATGCTTGATGACTTCGGTGGTTAAGTGGGTAATTAAGTAAAAAAACAACTTGTAAAGTACATACGAAAAGAGTCTCAATTGAGGCTCTTTTTTTATTGCTAAATAACTCACCTTAAAGAATAAAACAACAAATTTAAATATCAAATGCTCTTCTTTATCCTATATTATTAATTATTTATTAGGGCGTGTCTTCATTTCAAAAATGGTGATGAAAGTGAGATAAATTGTCGTCAAACAAGAAAAATAGCGCAGATAATATCGAGATATTAACCAGCTATTTGACGATGTTTGGCAAGATTTAGCCATTTTTAGCCCATTTAGATGACTATCGGGTGAATCGAAGACACGCACTAGCCTCGGAAAGGATTCTTATGAAAACCAAATATAATGCATTAACTATCTGGATAACGGGGGCTTCTAGTGGTATTGGTGAAGCACTAGCCATTGCCTTTGCCAAACGTGGGGCAACAATTATTCTGAGCGGGCGTGATGAAATAAAATTACAGGCTGTTAAAAAACGCTGTAAACAAAGTAAGAAACACCTCATCGTAGCTTTTGACATTAGCGATGCCAATCAAACAAACGAAGCCTATAAATCTGCTCAGCAACAAGCAGGGAAAATTGACTGGCTCATTAATAATGCTGGTATCAGTCAACGCTCGCTTATCATGGACACGGCTGAAGACGTTGAACGCAAAATCATGGAAATAGATTATTTTGCGCAAACCCGTCTGACCAGATTGGCATTACCAGATATGCTCGAACAAGGCGGTGGTAAAGTGGTGATGGTATCAAGTGTGGCAGGATTGTTAGGTACTCAATATCGCGGTGCTTATGGTGCAGCCAAAGCCGCGCTTCATATGTGGGCAAACAGTCTACGCGCTGAACTGTATGACCAAGGAATAGAGGTCGCGACAATATTCCCAGGGTTTATCCAAACCAATGTCTCTATGAATGCTTTGACTGGAGACGGCAGCACGCAAGGCACGATGGATGAAGCAACCAGTAACGGACTGACCACGGCTTCATTTGCCAAGCAAGTCGTAAAAGCACTGACTAAAGATGAAGAATATATCATCGTGGCTGGTACTAAAGAAAAACTGGCGACCAGAGTCAATCGGTTATCGCCGCCTAAGCTTTATAAACTCATCCGTGAGTCAAAAGTAACATAAAAAAGCGATGAAGACAGTTTTTACAAAAGTTCTAAATATAACCCCGTGGTATTAGCCATGAGTATCTAGGACGTATCTTCCACTTACTCGATAATCATTTAAATGGTGATAAAAGTGAAGGCACGCCCTAGTGTGATGAGTACAAGCACTTTCTACGCTCAAAGCGATTGGCGTTATTGGCGGCAAGAGGTGTAAAATAAGCACCTTATTCAAAGCCTCACTCACCTTCCTGCTATAGCAAAAAGCTTATGAAAACGACAATAATTTCTACTAAAATGATTCACACAGGCTATGGCACTATCGCTCTCGCCAGCGTGCTGAGCATCACTGCTTGCCAGCAAACACCAGATTACGATTATCTGACTGGTGAGACGATGGGTACTAGCTATCATATCAGTTATCAGCTGCCTGCTGACGTCAATGAAGCGGCCATACAAGCATCGATTGATAAGCGCCTAAAGCAAATCAATGACAGTATGTCTACTTATCAAACAGACTCTACTATCTCTGAGTTTAACCAATTGGGCAAAGACACGCCTATCCCTATCGATACAGACTTCAGTCGTGTGCTTGATGTCTCGCGTATAGTCTATCAGCAGTCTAACGGTGCATTTGACCCAACCGTCATGCCCTTAGTAGAAACATGGGGCTTTGGTAGCACCATGACCGTTGATCGCTTACAAAGTCCACCCACTGCCGTAGAGATTGCTCAAGCAAAAGCGTTGGTGGATTTTGATAGTATTATAAAAAAAGACCAAACCATCTATAAGACCAAAGACGGTATCGGTCTTGATTTTTCAGCCGTTGCCAAAGGTTATGGCGTCGATGTGATCGCTGACGTATTGAGAGACGATTACAAAATTCGTAACTATATGGTAGAAATCGGTGGAGAGATTTCGACGGCTGGTGTTAATAATCAACAGCAGCCATGGCAAATTGCAATTGATGCGCCAATTCAAGGCAGTACTGTCAGCGAACGTCAGACGATATCAGTGATTCGCCAGCCTACAAATACTAATAATAAAATGTATTTAGCCACATCTGGCAACTATCGCAATTCTGTTATATTTGATGGCAAACGCTATAGCCATACCATTGACCCCACCACTGGAGAACCTATCGCGGGTGGTGCACCTTCTGTTACTGTAGCAGCCGACTCAGTCGCACTGGCTGATGCATGGGCAACTGCTCTAACGGCAATGCCATACCATAAAGCTCTAGAAGTTGCCAAAGAACAAGATTTAGCTGCCATGTTTGTCGTCTTAACCGACGAGGCAAAAACGAACCATACCGACGATAGCATCGATGATTGGCACGTAGTAGAAACGCCTGCGATGCAAGCGTTACGTGCTGATAAAAAGTCTTAGATGCTAGGGCGTGTTGATCACTCAACCATAGCACTAACAGAGACTATTTTTTAGACAGTTCGACGTTAAAAATAGTAAGTTTAGTCATTCTAAGCGTCTATATTTTAACAATGAAATGGCAAAAAAATAGTCCTGTCTCCTTCTGTTGGTATTGGAGCTGATGCTAAAACTGCCCCATACTGCGTTGTAAATCTCGTTAAGGCATGAGCATTACCGTCGTTTTACGCCTTGTCTGGAACCGTTTTAGCGATCAGCAGTGCCTATCTGTGAATGTTCAACACGCCCTAACAATACATGAACGAACACGATAGGTATAAACGAGTGAAACAAAAATTTGTTATACTGCTATCAAGACACCATCTATTAAGTATGTAAATAATATATAGATAATATTTAAGATGTATCGTTATCATAAAGATAACTACCCTATTTTTGAGAACTGAGGTACTCACTATGCTTAGCCAATTGCTTCCCATGCTCGCTATTACCTTTGCTGTATTCGTCCTATTTTTTATTTTTATGGGCATCGGTTATATGGTAAAAAAGAAACCACTTAAAGGGTCTTGTGGTGGTGTTGCTAAACTGATGGGTAACGAAAAATGCTCATACTGCGGTGATGATCCCAATAAGTGCGATTCTATCGTCGCTGAACAACAAGAAAACGCGCTTAAAGCGGCTCAGTTAGGCAAGTCAGTATAAACTCAATGTAAAATTGTCTAACCTAGAATGACAATGATTAGGTATCAAAATTTTACTGTGTATTGCCTAAAAAATAGCCACTGCCAGTACCATATTAAAATGTTACACACTCTAGTATTTGCCTGATATCTGTTCTTATAATAGTGCCACGTCCTTTGAAATAGGCTGGCACTATTTTTATTGTGTTATGCTTTATAGTATGACTCAGATCGCAATACACTTTTCAAAGTTACCACTCTTATATTATATCTACCCTGCTTAATAAGATGGCAAGCTCGTATCTCTTACGTTCTATAAATACTTTCTAATTTACGATTTTAGTTTACGATATCAGCCACTTTTGGTGTGCGTTTTCTTTGGTGTCATTTGCAAGCAATGATTCTTCAGTGCTGTTAAATGACGTGTTTTTTCTTATTCTAATAATAATCGTGCTGCTATGCCTACCTCTTCTAACTCAAAAATTAATTTGCCATCACAGCCTCATTCTGACAATGCCTCGCCATTGAAGCCACCCTCTTCACGCTTTATTTTTTGGCTTGTGTTATGTGCCATGGTTCTACTTGCCAGCAACATGCGAGCGCCTATCGTGGCGCTAGGCTCTATTGCACCAGTGGTAAAAGACGCACTCCATATCTCAGAGACACAAATTGGCTGGCTGGGTGCGGTACCCATGCTATCTTTTGCTATTGGCGCACTCGTCTCACCCATGATTGGCAAGCGGTTTGGGCTAGAAAATACGCTTATTATAGTGATTGCGCTATTGACCACAGGGATGATTATTCGTAGTGTTGTGCCAACTTGGCATTGGTTTTTGGCAGGTACGTTATTATTGACACTGGCTATCGGTTTTGCCAATACGTTAGCAGCACCAGTTATTAAGCAGCGTACCCCGCAACATATCCCGCTGATTACTGGTGCGTTAAGTCTCACGATGACTATATCAGCAGGTATCGTCGCAGGTGTAATATTACCGTTATCTGAGCAGGCAGGTTGGCAGTGGGCACTTGGTGGCTGGGCCATATTGGGCATCCTCGCCCTCGTACTGTGGGGGTTTTTACGGGTGCGTTTGGGATCATCTAACCATCAAGCAGCACTCCTACCAACGTCAAGCGCTTCCGACATATCAATATGGCGTATGCCGTTTTCTTGGCAGATCGCGGTACTGATGGGTTTGCAGTCTTTATTGTTTTATACCGTGGCCAGCTTCTTACCTTACATTTGGGCCAGTAAAGGGTTGTCAGCGGTACAGGCGGGGCAAATGGGCTCCGTATTTCAGTTTATGGCACCGTTATCTATTTTGAGCTTAACGTGGCTCGTCAACCGTGGTCGCCCTATTCAAGCGTTAACAGTGGTTGCCGCTGTGCTAAATGTCATTGGCATATTGGGTGTCAGTTACCTCTCAACTGACTTAGCATGGTTATGGTCAGGCATGATGGGCATGGGCTGTGCGGCAATCTTTACCCTATGTATGATGTTGTTCTCTATGCGCACCTATACGACCAATCAAGCGAGTGAGCTGTCAGGTATGGCGCAAGCAGTCGGTTATGTCCTTGCGTTTTTTGGACCATTGGGTACTGGTTGGTTACATGAAGTGACGGGTAATTGGGATTTACCACTGCTGCTTATTTTAATATTGATGGTTATTAACGTTGGTATTGCTTGGCTAGTCAGTCGTCCTGTTATGGTCGATGGTAAAAAGTTTTAATACTTACGATTAGATAAAGTAACCTTAGGATAATATTGATATTCTTCTTATTTTGCTACACTGTTTAAATTACATATAAGACAGAATAATTATTATGAATCTACCTTCTCGTTTTTCTCGACATCTGCCAGCAATGGCAACGCTAACCATAGCGTTAGTCATCGCTGGTTGCCAAAACAGCTCCGAGCCAACTGACGCTACCGATGCGCAAAATACCAGCTCGCAAAGCACTGATGTACAAAGTGCTGATTCAAACAACACGGGTTCACAAAGCCCTGATTCAGAAAACACTGAGGCGTCAACCGCCAATGCTCAAACCAATAACAATCAAGTAGCGGCTGAGTCTACAGACGGACAACAGATCACCTCGCCACTGACGATATTAGCGCTTGGTGACTCACTGACTGAAGGACTAGGAGTCGATGGTGACGCCAACTACCCTGCGCAGTTAGAAGCCAGCCTAAAAGAGCTCGGCTATACCAATGCCAAGGTCATCAACTCAGGCTTGAGTGGTGAAACTAGCACTGGCTTGGTCAATCGTCTAGACTGGGTGGCGCAAACCGAACCTGATATTACTATCCTGACGATTGGTGCCAATGATGCCATGCGTGGCCTAGATGTAGCGACCATTGAGGAGAACATCCGTACTGCGGTTAAGCGTCTGCAAGACAATGGCAGTGAAGTAATCTTGGGCGGTATGTCGATCTATGACAATCTAGGTAATGACTATGTTTCCGCGTTTTCAGACATCTATCCTCGTGTGGCAAAAGACATGAATGTGCCACTTATCCCCTTCTTTTTAGAAGGCGTGGGCGGTGACCCTGAGCTGAATCAAGCCGATGCGATTCATCCGACCAAGGAAGGCTATCAGATTATCGTCAAAGATAATATTTTGCCTATCTTAAAGCCTGAGATTGAAAAATTGAAAGCCAGCAATAGTACTAATACGACAGCATCAAACACGCCTAATGAACTAGCATCAAACAACACGCCAACTGAGACCACGCAATGACATCATCACCTTCAGCTGACACAGTGACGACGCCTACCGCTACAGCAAAAGCATTACTGACCGCCGCGCATTTAAACAAAACCGTACAAATCGGCGAACAAACACTATCCATTATTAAAGACGTGAACGTTCATATTAATGCGGGCGAGTTTGTGGTCATCATGGGCAAGTCTGGCTCTGGTAAATCGACGTTATTGGGATTGCTAGCAGCACTCGACTATCCTGATAGTGGAACGGTTGAGCTAGCAGACCAAATGCTCAGCAGCCTTGATGAAGACGCCCTAGCGGCTATTCGTCAGCGTGATATGGGCTTTGTGTTTCAGTCATTTCATCTACTGCCAACGCTGACCGTGGCAGAAAATATTGCCTTTCCGCTGGATATTGCACGGCAGCCAAACGCTGCACGAGTCGATGAGTTAATCGAAGCCGTTGGACTCGGTCATAGACGTGACAGTTTGCCCAATCAATTATCAGGTGGTGAGCAACAACGTACGGCTGTCGCTCGCGCATTGGTGTCGCATCCAAAAATTGTATTCGCTGATGAACCTACGGGTAACTTGGATGAGCAAAACGCCGACCAAGTCATGCAGCTATTGTTAGATTTACGACAGCAAGTCGGTTCGGCATTGGTCGTCGTGACCCATGACCCTGCACTAGCGGACATGGCAGACCGAGTCATCACCATGCATGATGGACAGGTTGAGAGCTAAATAAGAATTTGTGCTTCATTTTTAAATAAGGTCAGTGCGATGGAAGCTCTCGAAATAGAAAGGTTGGCAAAGAACCTAATTGCTGGCAATTTCACTTTTGAAACCGAAGACTATAGCCAAGCCATTAATAAATTAGTTTCGATCTACAAACTAGATAACGCGCTTTACTATCTAAAACAGATGGCTAACTCAGACGACTATTCCATTATTTTTGCACTCTCCTTTATATTAGAGCATTACTCAAAACCTTTTATTAATGCGAACAAAGACGAGGTAAGTCAGCTTACTTTACAAGCAATAAGCAAGGGATATTGTAGCGCGAATTGCTATTTGCTATATCCCTTAGTTTACTTTATGGAACATGATGAAGAATATCTTTGTTTTTTGAAATTACTACACAATCAGCAAAATACATTACAGAATGATGTATTAAGACATCTATATTACTTTGATACTCACAAATACGAACAGTTGAACCGCCTCAGTGAACAGCTAGATTTTTCTTTGTTTCATAGCTTACCTAGCAAAATAGATAGCCAATGGTTTGAGCAGCAAGTGAAAGGTAAATCTCTTCTTTATCGAAAAGTAGTAGCTAGTGCGGTATATAAGAAAGTTAAAGATAAAAAATTCGTTCATTCGTTAACTGACATGACAGATGCAGAGTTGTTCGACTTTATCTATATTTGGTTACCTGATGACACCTCTAAAACGTCTTAACACTTCTATCGATTAAGTAAAAAACTTATGACTAAAGCCACAATCACAGAAAACGATACTGCTATCAATAATAAAACTGCTAATGCTAAAAGTGGCAGTTTTTTTAGCAGTCGAACCTTAGGCGCACAGGCTTTGTCTCGCAGTTGGTGGCGACGCTGGGTATATCCGCTGCTATTCTTACTCACGTTGATGCTATCGCTTGCCACCTATCTGACACTGGACTCGATCCAACAGTCGGTGAATACCTACGTCAATGACAATCAGCTGGCACTCGTCGGTGGTGATTTGATATTAGAAAGTAATCAAGCATGGCCTGAGGAAGTCTTGGCACAAGTCCAGACGTTGCCTGATGACCAAACGGTTTATGATTATCAATTCAATGCTATGTTGGTCGCAGCAGACCAAACGCTGTTGGCTCGTATCAAAGGTGTTACGGCAGCTTATCCTCTATACGGTGAAGTTGAACTGGCGTCAGGCAAATCCTTGTCCGAGCAGCTGAGTGCGGATAGCATTGTGGTCGCGCCTGAGGTTCTCAGAAGTCTAAACGTATCGATTGGCGACAGTATCAATATTGGTGAGGGAGCATTCACCATCAGTGACGAGCTCGTTAGAGAACCTGATCGTCCGCTAACTGCCTTTGGTTTTGGTGGTCGCGTGATGATGCAGCAAGACGCATTAGAAGCGACCGATCTCATCGGTCAGCGTAGTCGGGTCAGTTACCAAATAGAGATGGCAGGCACGCCAGAAGTCATTGCCACTCAGCGTGAGCAGCTGACGCAGATGCTGGTTAATTATCCTGATATTGAGATGTCTGACCCTACCTCAGAGGAGACGTCTGTCTCACGCATCTCTGACAATGTGTTGATGTTCTTAAAATTGCTAGTCATTGCCGTTCTATTATTATCTGCGGTTGCCATGTATGGAGTGATTACCGCCTTTGTAACCAAGCAGCAATCCAACGATGCCATACGCATGGCGCTGGGTGAAACCAACCGTTCGATTAAGCGTAGCTATTATTGGCTACTATTAATCATGGCTGCCTTGGCCTGTGTCGCCGCCGTGTCGCTCAGCCTTGTGTTACTCAAAATTGGTCAACCCTATCTGACGGCTATTTTACCGTCAGACTTAGGATTGGCGATTAATCCAATTAGTATTTTCAAAACGATTGTCATCGCGCTTGTCATGACGCTACTGATTACCCAGCGCAGTCTGCGTGCGCTTGATGGCACAAAACCTGCGGCCCTGCTCAATCAAGCGACTGGTAAATCATCAAAACGTTTGCCTTGGCAGCAGCGCATACCATTCTTACGCTATGGTTTATTATTCATCGGGCTGTATGCTTTCCTTGCCTATGAAGTGCAATCTTTAGCATTAGGTGCACAGATACTGGTCGGATTGATTGTATTCATTGCGATATTTTGGGCATTGGCACGTGGTTGGCTTTGGTTGCTGGCGCGCATCGCCACGGGCAAAAAAATCAGCTGGATGCAGCGTATTGCGATTCATAACTTGGCGCGTAAAGGCAATCAGTCCGCATTGTTCTTTGTGACATTGTCATTATCCGTTGCGGTATTGACCCTTATCACGTCGATCAATCATAGTATCAATGAGCAGTTTATCAATGCCTATCCTGAAGATGCGCCGAACCTGTTTTTATTGGATGTGCAGACCGATCAGCACGATAAGATAGACAGTATTCTCAAAGCACCTGTCACCTATTATCCAGTGATTCGCGCCCGTATCGGTACGGCTAACGGTGTCGAACCCAAAGATATTGATGCGCCTGAAGGCGAAGACGACCCTACTCGGGTGTTCAATTTAAGTTATTCCGATACGGTCATGGACACAGAGTTCATTACTGAGTCGCTGACTGACGATGCGCTGTATACGCCGATTGAAAATCAGGATGCGAGTGCCTCTGCGATTTCGCAAGTGCAGTCATTGTCAATTTTAGACACCGCCGCTGAGATGTTAAATGTCGGCATGGGCGATCAGATCAGCTTTAATATTCAAGGTATCGAGTTGGTTGGCGAGATTACCAGTATTCGCTCGCGTTTCGAGCGTGGCCCTAGTCCGTTTTTCTACTTCTTGTTTGAACCTGAGATACTGGCTAGCGCACCGCAAATCCAATTTGCGACGGCGCATGTCTCTGCCGATGATATTCCTAATCTGCAAGGTGAGCTGGTACGCGAGTTCCCAGCGGTGACCAGTATTGACGGTACAATTATCGCGGAGCAAGTCCAAGGGTTGGTCGCACAGATGAGCCGCTTGGTGTATATTTTTACCTTGCTTGCTTTGCTTACGGGCATCATGGTACTCATCAGCTCGCTACTCTCTACGTCACAAGATCGTATGAAAGAGAGTGCTTCGTTTAGACTATTGGGTATGCAAAAGCGTGACTTGTATATGCTCAATATCTTAGAGCTGGGTGTGCTTGGGATTAGTGCGGCGACATTTGCAGTGATTATCGCCACTGGTGGTGCTTGGCTGGCGGTCACTCAGTGGTTCAATCTGCGCTTTAGTGTGCCGTGGGCAAACTTGGGACTCGGCGGTATTGCGTTAGTTGCCTTGCTGTTTGCCATTGCCATTATTTATGTGAAACTGGTGATTGGTCGCGGGATTATGGCTAGGGTACGGGCGATGGTTTAGGAAATAGACTATGAATTCAAATGACATGATAGTTAGCACTTTCTTGATAGGTATTATTCGCCTATGACGCCTTGATGAAATTAGTATTGACCAAGCTCATTTTTTGATTTTCAGCCCTGACGGATTATCAAGAGTTGAAGAAAATAATAACTTAAAAGGGCTAGCACCTATTATTACTCAGGCATTTGAACTTGATGAGCATACGCTTTACTCTGTTCAGAAGAGTATGTATCAATCATATTGAACGACTGCAGACAATTTAGACCTTATATAAAAGACTAACTTCGGTTAGAATAATAGAGTGAATATCTATAACATCCCTATCTCTTATCTTAGCTGTAAATGCGCTTTACCAAATGTAGGAAAGCTATAATGAATTATGAAATCCATATTGAGAATCTAGGTGCTATTAAGGAAGCTGACTTCGTCATCACTCCTTTAACTATAATAGCAGGTGAAAATGGAACAGGGAAAAGTTTTGTTACTAAATTTCTATATTCGATTTTGAGTGCAGTTAATATAGATGTTTACTCTAATCACACTATAACGACTATCAGTAGACTAGGCTCCGTACTAAATCGAATAGTTAGAACTTTTCATGACATAGAGCACAATGAAGAAATTGAAAAAGAATTAACTTATATTAGTAAATTTACTGATATCCTAAAAAATATTCCAGAGTTAATAATTCAAATAGAGTCAGATTACTATGAGTTAGATAGCAATTTAATTAGAGACTTGAACGACAGTATAGAGATATATAATAAAACCGTTTATCCTAACCTTAATATATTTCTAGAGAGTTCATATAAGGAAGACTCTGACACCTCATCAGAAAAATCTCCTGATTCTTCGATGCAATTTTTAAGAAGGCTCAGAGGCCCTAAAATTTTATTAGATAGAGCTTCCAGTCTTGTAAGTGAATTAAACGATTTATTATTAAATTCACAGACTAGCTATTTGAGAGTACTAAGTGAGTATATAACTAATGAGCTAAAAGAAAATTTTCAGATATCTGAAATACAGCAATTAATTAATTATGAAGAAACGAATAGTGTTTTTATATTAAATAATATAATTGAGGTTTATATTGATAAAGACGAGGGGTTGAAAATAAAAATTCAATCAGACTATTTATCTGAATTTGAAAAGATAAATCATATTATATTTTTTGAATCACCTGTTTATTGGCGATTATTACCTATTATTAATGAAGTAGACAAAGCTGGAAATAGAGGATTACCTTACAGCAGTAAATACGAAATTCTTACTGGTATCCCTAAATATTTTTACGACTTAAAAAAACTATTATTTACTAATTTTAAAGAAGGTGAACGTCCTTCATTCATAATCGAATGTGCTAATAGTTTACAAAATTACTTGAAAGGTCATTTTAAACCCTCAGACAACGATTTAACCTTTGAGAATAGTTTAGGTCATAACATACCTAAAAACTTAGTTTCTTTTGGAATGACTAATATCGGGATTATACAAGCAGTTTTAAGCAAGAATATTGTCAACAAAGGTTCTTTTATATTCATTGATGAGCCTGAATCAAACCTACATCCTGAGTGGCAAAATATCCTAGCACATACTTTAGCTAAATTAGCTAAAAATGAAGTATACGTCATAGTAACATCCCATAGTACCGACATGCTAAAAGCTATAGATATTAGTACACAAGAAATGAAAGTAGAAAGTAGCTTAACCACATATTACTTAGAAAATAATGGTCATTTGCTAGAGATGAACAATGATAATTTAACCCAAATAGAACAAGCCCGCCAAAAACTACTTGAACCTTATGATGACTTAACAATAAGAGGTTATGCTCTTGATTAACCTTGACGAATTTAAAGAAACTATTCAACATAAGGATAGTAAAGAAGGTATAAGTGAAAGCTGTAATTTTCTAGCCTATAAAATAGATGATAACGGTTTAAGTCAATATTTAGGATTTAAAAATGGGCAAATGAACCAAACTGATTACTTTCTGATAAATAACGAAATAACCAAAGTTCAATTTATTGAGCTAACAGATTTATCTAATCATATTAAAGAATGTATATTTGCCGAAACTATAATTCGATCAAATTCTGACTCTTTCGCTACAATACTTGGTAAGAGTCCAAAAAAAGCTGAAAAACTTCTTAATAGTAAGATTTGGTCTGAAGTTTTAGGAGAGTTGAAGAATAAATGGATGGGTTCAATTGCTATTCTTGAAAGATACTGTCGAAGAGAGCAATACGAACAGGACTTACAGTATAGTTTACTAATTGTGCTTAGAGATAACGCAGATTCTCGGCAGATTGAAAGTTTAACTTTTAAACTCTCAGGAATGATGGGGAGAGTGAGTATTTGTAATACAAAAAATATTAAGCACCCTCTTCTATTAGAATTAATTTAGCCATCTATTTGTAATACTACTTGCTACGGCCTGCAAGCGTAAAGCAGGGTTAGCTCCAAAACCTCAAACATTTGAAACACTAAACCAAAACGCCTTCTACTCATCTAGAAGGCGTTTTTTTGCTTCATATTGCGTATAGGTATATAACCCAATGTCAGCCATGCAGTTTGCTGATTTATTGGGGCGATTACCTAGCCTTCATTTGCTATACTAGCCTAACTTTTATCAATCAAATTCCTTCTTACAACATCCTCCAAAACAGCATGGTAGTCTTATGAAATTCTCAAAGTTCGGTCAAAAATTTACCCAACCCACTGGCATCTCACAATTGATGGACGATCTAGGCGATGCGCTAAAAAGCGATCAGCCAGTCAACATGCTGGGTGGTGGTAACCCTGCCAAAATTGATGCCGTTAATGAGCTGTTTTTGGAGACGTATAAAGCGCTTGGCAATGATAACGATGCAGGAGAGGCTAACAGTAGCGCGATTATTAGCATGGCGAACTACTCTAATCCACAAGGTGATGCGGCATTTATTGATGCCTTGGTTGGCTTCTTTAACCGTCATTATGATTGGAACCTCACCTCAGAAAACATCGCCCTGACCAATGGCTCACAGAATGCGTTTTTCTATCTGTTTAATCTGTTTGGCGGCGCTTTCGCTGATGAAAGCAATCAAGATAAAACAAACGAATCTATCGACAAATCCATTCTACTGCCATTGACCCCTGAGTATATCGGCTATAGCGACGTGCATGTCGAAGGTCAGCATTTCGCAGCAGTATTGCCACATATCGATGAAGTGACTCATGATGGTGAGGAAGGCTTCTTTAAATATCGTGTCGATTTTGACGCATTAGAAAACTTGCCAGCACTAAAGGAAGGTCGTATCGGCGCGATTTGCTGTTCACGCCCGACCAACCCGACTGGCAATGTACTGACTGATGACGAAATGGCGCATCTAGCCGAGATTGCCAGACGTTATGACATACCGCTTATCATCGATAATGCCTACGGTATGCCCTTCCCTAATATCATCTATTCAGACGCGCATTTGACGTGGGATAACAATACGATTCTGTGCTTTAGCCTGTCTAAAATTGGCTTGCCTGGTATGCGTACGGGTATTATCGTGGCCGATGCTGAAGTGATCAAAGCAGTCAGCGCGATGAATGCCGTAGTGAATCTAGCGCCGACACGCTTTGGTGCAGCGATTGCCACGCCATTGGTAGAAAACGATCGTATCAAGCAGTTAGCCGATAATGAGATTAAGCCTTTTTATCAAAAACAGGCCACCCTTGCTGTGAAGCTGTTAAAAGAAGCATTGGGCGATTACCCACTGATGATTCATAAGCCTGAAGGCGCGATATTCTTATGGTTGTGGTTTAAAGACTTGCCGATTACCACGGTTGAGCTGTACGAGATTTTAAAAGAAAAAGGCACGCTCATCGTACCAAGTCAGTATTTCTTCCCTGGTGTCGATGTTAGTGATTATCAGCATGCACATGAATGTATTCGTATGAGTATCGCCGCTGACGAGCAGACGCTGACTGATGGTATTAGAGTGATTGGTGAAGTGGTACGTGAGTTGTATGATGAAGCCAAAAAATAAGATTGGCTGCTAAAATAATAAATTCATATAGCAAAACAAAAAACGGACTTATTAATAGTCCATTTTTTTATAGCGTTTGGTCAACGAGGTAGGTTTATTGGTTGGACGAAATATGGTCGTCCATTTATTCAACGCATAAAGCACATAAGATAACATGCAGGTATTGATCAAATCACGGATGCTCGCGGTAATCTGATCACGGCTTAAATCCATTAAGCCTAGCGATTCAATCGTCTCTCTATTATCCAAGTATTCGCCCAATAACGCAATGCAGGTCACTATCACTAAAGCGACAAAAGACCTGATACCTTGCTTCCTAAATATTGGACGCAGCAGCATTAAGCACAACAAATAAACACCGATACCAACATAGATATGTAGGGCATCTTTGGCCAGCCCTGTCGCTTCGATAATACTCATTTTAAAGGCGGTAAAATCCACTGTTTTCTCTTTATTATAGTAAGTAGTATGATAGATATGAATAACACAAAACGCTATCAAGCCTAGTGTGTTTTTGAGCCAATAACGTTTCCTTTTTTATCAATAGTCACATAGTCAGTATGTATCCACATCGAATGCTTATTATCGTCTTGTTCAATGTCAGCTTTATAGGAGACTTCTGCCTGTCCATCTTTAAACGGATGCGCGGCTTGATATTGTGCTGGGAGAACAATTTCGAAAGTATCTGCGGCGGCGTAGCCTATCAAGTCATTTTTTTTAAAACGAAATAAACCATCTTGCGGATAATCAGGGCCATTATCGAACCAATAAACATCATATAGCTTTTCACCACGATCATTGAACCAATGGTGCCCCGCTATTGTATGAGATAAGATAAAAGGTTTTTTAAAACAGCCATCTTTAGAAATGTCAGAGAACAATGGCAAAGTGTAGGTATTTTCAGGCAATAACATAGTGTTTTTTGCACCGACAAGTTGAATATATGGCAGATGCTTGCCCGATTTTTCATCTATAGCATCAGTGGTGAGACGTTGGCCTTCATTATCTGCCAAGCAAATGCTTTGAGATGTGTTGGTAGTGACACATCCTTGGGCGATAATGAGCGTTGGTAAAATACTAAATATTAATAGGATTAAATATCTTTTATTCATAAGTATTTCTGCTCAAAACCCAATGCTAAATTCGAACTTAGCATTATAATCAAAATACTATCTAGTATTTTTCAACCAGTAATAAAGTGAATTGCATGGAAAATACAAAGCCACTCAATTAAACATTAAATACCATTCCTACCAAAACGACCAACCGCAAATTGATTAAAATGCTTTCGTAAAGCTTTTGGGCTAACATTTTCTTCTTTAGCAATCTTATCAATAGGTTTACAGACAGAAGCCCAACTTTTATATAGTAAGTAAGCTTTGTAAATAACGCCGAGCAATAAAGCCGTGCATATAATCAAAAAAACGGCCTTAGTACTAGAAGATAAGAACAACCATTTTGTTATAAACACTGCCGCAATAACACTCAGTCCAAACCCTTTCATTTTCAAATATTGTTCTTGATAGTCATGATAATTTATCAGTAATTCTTCTAATTTTT
>NZ_JBQSVL010000032.1:0-33923 GCF_052376215.1 Psychrobacter sp. AOP7-B1-24 | reverse complement strand
GATTGTGTTAGCCTTTTTTATTAATTCACTAAAATCGAATGGGTATATTAAGCACCTTTTTTACCACGACCATGACGCTTACGCTCACTTTCAGTCAAGTAACGTTTACGGATACGAATCGCTTTAGGTGTTACCTCAACCAACTCATCATCTTGAATAAATTCAAGTGCTTGCTCAAGCGTAAACTTCACTGCTGGAGTCAATGTCAATGCTTCATCAGTACCACTAGCACGGACGTTAGTCAACTGCTTAGCAGTAGTTGGGTTAACCGTCATATCGTCGCTACGAGAGTTTAGACCAACAATCATACCCTCGTATACTTCAAGCTGTGGCTCAGCAAACAGCTTACCACGTTTTTGTAGATTGAATAGTGCAAAGCCTAGGCAAACACCTTTCGCCATAGAGACAAGTACACCATTAGTACGGCCACCAACATCACCAATCTTCTGTGGACCGTAATGTGAGAAGCTTGATGTCATAATTCCTGAACCTGAAGTTAAGGTTAAGAATTCAGAACGGAAACCGATCAAACCACGTGCAGGGATAGTCGCTTCAATACGCATACGACCTTTACCATCAAGTTCCATGTTAGTCATTTCGCCTTTACGCAGACCAACTTGCTCCATGATAGAACCTTGATGCTCTTCTTCGATATCAAAGACAACGTTTTCATACGGCTCTTGTAGTTTGCCATCCACTTCTTTGACAATAACTTCTGGGCCTGAAACACCCATTTCAAAACCTTCACGACGCATGTTTTCGATAAGTACAGATAAGTGAAGCTCACCACGGCCTGATACTTTAAATTTATCAGGAGACTCTGTGTCTTCTACACGTAGTGCCACGTTATGAATCAATTCACGCTCAAGACGCTCACGAATGTTACGTGAGGTCACAAACTTACCATCACGACCAGCAAATGGTGAATTGTTTACTTGGAAGTTCATTGAAACTGTAGGCTCATCAACCGTTAGTGCTGGTAATGCTTCAACATTAGCTGGATCACAAATTGTATCTGAGATATTAAGTGCATCAATACCAGTGATACAAACGATATCACCAGCCTGTGCATCTTCAACATCAATACGATCAAGACCGTGGTAGCCCATTATTTTTAAAATACGGCCATTACGCGTACTGCCATGCTTATCAATGACAGTTACTTGTGTGTTCAGTTTAACTTTACCACGTTGAATACGGCCAATACCGATAACCCCAACAAAGCTGTTATAGTCAAGGCTTGAGATTTGCATACGAAACGGCGCGTCTGCATCAACCTGTGGCGCTTGCACAACATCAACGATGGTTTTGAACAGTGGCGTCATATCATCAGCTAAGTCATCAGCTTCTAGACCAGCAATACCATTCAACGCTGACGCATAAACAACTGGGAAATCAAGCTGTTCATCAGTTGCGCCTAAGTTATCGAACAAATCAAAAATTTGATCCATTACCCAATCAGGACGTGAACCAGGACGGTCAATTTTGTTGATGACAACAATAGGCTTTAGACCTTGCTCAAACGCTTTTTGCGTCACGAAACGAGTTTGTGGCATTGGACCATCAACAGCATCAACCACTAGCAGTACGCAATCAACCATCGACATGACACGTTCAACTTCACCACCAAAATCGGCGTGACCTGGGGTGTCAACGATGTTAATACGATACTCTATCTCTGAAGATGTATCTGTCCAGCGGATTGCTGTGTTTTTAGCCAAAATGGTAATACCACGTTCTTGCTCAATATCGCCTGAATCCATTGCACGTTCAGCAATGTTTGCACGGTCGCCAAAAGTACCAGACTGATGTAATAACTTATCAACCAAAGTTGTTTTACCGTGGTCAACGTGGGCAATAATTGCAATGTTACGCAGGTGTTTGATATCGTTCGCCATATAAAATGCTCGTTTCGTCTTAAAAAAATGCAGTAGCATTAAGCGCCGCTGGATAAACCTTTATCATCAACCAGATAGATATTGAGTATTTACTTTTAGACAATCGCACAGTGTGTGCTATTAATCAAATAATTTCAATACAATCAAGTATCTATACTGATAAATTCATCATACAGATAGCTATGCTAATGTACATTCTGTCAATTTACAGAATGTTTGGGTCGCTAGTATAACATTATTGATTCATAAATTTATGTAATAACTTACTTTTCTCAATACATAAATAAAAAAAAGCCACCCAATGGGTGACTTTTTTTGTAACTATATATTTATATCACATAACCAGTTGGCTATTACTTACTGAACAACCATATCTTTAGTTTGTTCAACAGTCATTGTTTTGTCACCAGTGATGATGGCATAAACACGACGGTTCATAGCACGACCTTCTTCAGTATCGTTTGGCGCGATTGGGTTGTCATAACCATAACCAACAGTTGATAGACGGTTTGGAGCGATACCGAATTCGTTAGTTAGCATAGATTTAACAGCAACGGCACGAGCTTCAGATAGACGTTGGTTATAACGTGCTGAAGGACCAGTTTTAGAAGCATGACCTTCTACGCGTGCTGTAGAGTTAGGATACTCACGCATCTTCTCTGCTACTTTAGCAATCTCTGGTTGGTACTGAGATTTGATAGCTGATTTGTCGTTATCAAAGAATACACGTAGTTCCATTTTTAATTCATCAGTAATATCTACTGGTACTGGGCAACCGCGCTCATCTACAACTACGTTCATTGGAGTGCCTGGGCATGCATCCATGCTATCAGGTACGCCGTCACCGTCAGAGTCAAGATCAGACTCAACAACTACTACAGGAGTAGTTTCAACTACTGGCTCTTCCATTGGTGGTACGTCTACTGTAGGTGCTAAATGGCCACCAAGTACGACTTCTAGACCGGCCAATGCCATGCCTTCCCACCAGTTGTTATCAAAGTTATGAATCGCACGAGCTTCACCACGTAGGCTTAGGGCATCGTTGATACGATACATAGCACCTAGACCTAGGTTACCGATAGTGTCTTTAGAGTTTGAAACTTCAGTACCAGCAGAAACGGTATCGCCATCACTGTTAACATAAGTTTCTTGGTTTTCTACTTCGATTTTAGACTGACCAGCACCAACCAATACATATGGCTTTAGTGCACTATCAGTATAACCAGTGAATTCTTCAGTACCGATTAAGAAGTTACCAGTTAGCATGGTTTGTTCTACGTCAAAACGGTTAACGCCTGCATCAGCAGAATCTTCTGAAGCTTCGCCGTTTGCGTTTGATACACCGTACTCAACTTGGAACTGAGTAGAAGGAGTAAGTTCGATACCTAAAGCTGCACCAGTATAAAGGCTGCTTTCTTTAGCTACGCCACCGTTGCTGTTACCACGACTACCATCACCGATAGTGTTACCGTTGGCATCTACATATAGATCTTTACCAGTACGTAGAACATCACGCTGCTTATCAGCTGTGTCACTGATATCGTCAGTAACATGATAACCTAATAGTAACGGAGTAATAGTTACACCAGCGTTAGCGGCTAAAGGTGCTGCTGCTACTGCAACCAAAGCTAAAGCTATTTTATTTAATTTCATGGACTTCCTCCAAAGGATAATTTTAGTGATGCGTTAAGCAAAACCATGTATCAAGACATTTTTAAATAGACATCTTGTACGAATTTTAAGTGACAAAGCAAAACCAATTAAGGAGTAGCTTAGCGATTATAGATGAAGTTTACAACTTTTTTCGTTAACGAGCTACACATTATTACACGATAAAGTTATAACTAAAACACAATAGCTCTCTGAAGTTACCTAGAACTAACACACCTTACGCTTTTTATCTTTTGCATGTTAGTTTCCAATAGATAGTAAACCTAACAACATCTATTGCCTAGTTATATTTTAATACAGTAGATACTTTTTCTCTATTACTAAAACTCATCATTCACCAATTGAAACAATTTTTGACAGTAGACATATATTCTGTATATATTATAACACTCAACATTATTTTATATATAGTTTTTATACATTCAATATATTAAAAACACTGTTTTTGATAGCTAATATCGCCAAAACACTTAACCAACTAATGAAAAAAGCGAGATCGTTTTATTGAACAACATTATCCACTATAGGTAATCAAACCTCATGACATTGCTCTATAAGATATCGTCAAATTATAATAAGCTATCTACACGTTTCTCACTCATATTACTACCAATGAACGATGAGCGCATGCGTAAAAGGCTTAGTAGCTTTATAACTCGAATCTATAGCGTGTTTTTTTTGGGAAAAACATACAATACAAAACCGTCAAGACAAACCAAGGCTTTTAGAGGCAAACAAGGTTTTACGCTAGTCGAGCTCATTGTCACTACAGCAGTGTTAGCAGTTATAGTGGCTATCGCAACGCCAATCATACGAACACAGTTGGCTCGAATGGAAGCAAAACGGATTAAAATCCAGTTAGCAAGTTCGCTAGCTTCAGCAAAAGCGGAGAGTTACATTAGAAGACAGGACGTCATTGTATGCTTATCTGATAGCGGAGGACGCTGTCACAGAGATAGCGACAAAGTACTTTTGCTGTTCGTAGACAACAATAGCAATAAGCATTTTGATGATGAAGTAGATTTTTTAATCGCTCAGCATACCTTAAACCTTAAATACAGTAAGCTCAGTTTACGAGTTGGAGCTAGGCGACATTACACCAAATTTTGGGGAGATAGCGGACAACCTCGAGGACACTTTGGTCATATCAAATATTGCCCCACCGTTGACTACAATGAAGCGATGTATCTTATATCATTTAGCCAAACAGGCCATATTAAACAAAAATTCAATGCAGACCATCCTACCAAATGTGATAGTTAAGCAAGCTGACATATCATATGTTTAGCAACATATTTAACAACTACTGGTAACGTCGCTGCTGCTGCCATAGTAAACGGCTTTGTAATGGTTGATAATCAAGCAAATGATCAATCATATATCGATGTAGCTTCGACCAATTATTCAAAGTGGTTTGAGTAATACCCAAATCTGCCATTTTAATAATATCAACACCCATAAAGACAGTTTTTTCAGTGCTACTTCCTAACTCTTCAGATTGAATGTTACTCTGTAAAACAGGCATGAATCCCGCATCAGGTAAAAAGTAATAAGAGCATTCAGGCTCAATAGTATCTTGAATGCTATCGTGGGTGAACGTTAAAGTAAAACCCAACTCTTTGAACAGATAATACTCAAATTGGCGCAAGCAAATGCGTAATTCAATAGCACTTAAAGAGTGTCTAAGTTGGTGCAGACTATCTTGGTAATACTGCCATAATACAGGCATAGGATATTCAGCAGGCAAAAGTCGCCATAAGATTTCGTTTAAATACAGTGCTGAATATTGATTTTGACCAGTGATGTTCTTATAAGGGACTGACTCTAGAGTAGTAGCCGTCTCGTACTCTTCTGCTATATCGATCGAAGTAGCACTTTGTGAGGTGATATGAATTTGACTAAATGTCTTTAAATCACGCTTGCCCGTAGCAAAAAGCTGTAACGGCATAAACAGTGGGGCGCCTTTTTTCCCAATACCATGTACCACACCATGTTTCTGAGAAAACAGATAATATAAAGCGCGCTTTTCTTGATAAGGACGTTGATGTAATAAATAACCGACTAGCGCTTCGTTACGCATTTCTTATTACCTCAACATCGAACATCTAGAGAAATCTTCAGAATGCTAGGTCGTGTCTTCATTTTAAAAATGAGATAAACTGCCATCAAACAAGAGAAATAATACAGATAATACTGGATTATTAACCCGCTATTGCATGATGTCTGGCAAGATTTAGCCCAATTAGATAACTATCTTTTAAATTGACGACACGCCCTAGTCTGCAATTAATATCCCAAACTGGTCAATGCTCGCTCATCGTCAGACCAACCACGCTTCACTTTTACCCATAACGTTAGCATGATCTTTTTGTCAAAAAGCTGTTCCATATCTTTACGAGCATCCATGCCCACTTGCTTGATACGTTGACCTTTATCACCAATCACAATAGCTTTTTGACCACTGCGTTCTACATAAATAGTCGCATCAATGAATGTGCAGGCTTTACGTGGACGACCTGTTTTTGGATCGGTGTGCGCAGGCTCATCTTTGAATTGGTCTATCTGTACGGTTAAATCATAAGGCACTTCATCACCTGCACTACGCATGATTTTTTCACGGATAATCTCACTGGCCAAAAACCGTTCTGAGCGGTCAGTGATCTGTTCAGTATCATAGATAGGTGGCGCGACTGGTAAATGTGATGCAATCACTTCTTCTAAACGGTCTAAGTTTTGATTTTTTAAAGCAGATACTGGAACGATATCAGCAAAATCGAAACTGTCGTTAAAAGTTTCAATAAGCGGTAACACACTGCCTTTGTCTTTCAAGGTATCTGATTTATTAATAACCAATACCACAGTCAGATCTGTTTCACCAAGTTTCTGTAATGTCAGTAAATCATCGTCACGCCATTGGTCTGAATCCACCACAAATAGCACTAAATCAACATCAACCAAAGCAGATACTGCTGCTTTATTCATACGCTCATTAATAGCACGTACTTCATTATGGTGAATGCCTGGTGTGTCTACAAATACAGCCTGCATTTCATGATTAGACAAGATACCATGAATACGATGACGAGTTGTTTGTGGTTTACGTGACGTAATGGACAGTTTTTGACCCAACAAGTGATTCATCAAAGTTGATTTACCAACGTTTGGACGTCCCACAATCGCAACATAACCAGTTTTAAAACCATCAACCGTACCAGTATGCCCGCTAGGTGCAAAAAACTCTTCAATTGCGGTGTTATTTTCTAACGAGATATCTTCTGATTGATTGATGTCTTTGGTTGTAATTTCGACGTTATCTTGGTTTATATTTAACTCTGTGCTTTCAGTCATATCGTTGGTACTATCTTCATTATTTGATGGCAAATCAGTACGATTGCTCATAGGGTAAATCCTGTAAGGTTTATAACCAATTAAAAGGTACTTAATGAGTTATTGGTTATATCAATATTAAAAAGCGAAATCAGTATTGAATGGCAGACATTAACAGTTTTGAAATAAAAATATATGACATCTAAAACCAAGCAATTAAGGTTTAAAACGTTACGCTATGCATATTCACTAAATAACTATCATCAACTTAAAGTGGTCTTGATAGCGTATGAGTAAATGTGGCTTATGAACGTTTTTTCGCCGAGTTTGGTAGTTTATGCAATTGGTTAATCATTAATTCTGCTGCTTTTTGTTCAGCGATACGGCGACTCTCACCAGATTCAGTAATATCTACGCAGTTATTAATATTAACATGGCAACGTACAACGAAAATTTGATGCGGTGCATTACCACGTGTTTCCATCAACTCATAATGTGGCAAATCAAACTGCTTAGATTGAAGCCACTCTTGCAGACGGCTTTTAGCATCTTTTAATGCTTTTTGATCATTAACATTATCAATCAAATCACCATACCAAGAAAGCACACAATCTCTTGTGACCCCCATATCTTGACTATCTAAATAGATAGCACCAATCAAAGACTCTACCGAATCAGCCAGTATAGAAGCACGATTACGACCACCACCTTTTCTCTCACCCACGCCTAATATAAGATGATTTGAAAGCTCTAGGTTTTGAGCAATAATGACCAGTGACTCTTGACGTACAAGTGTGGCACGCATGCGAGTTAAGCGCCCTTCATTTTGGCTAGGATAGCGATGATATAAAGCCTCACCCACAATCATACCTAATAAAGCATCGCCTAAAAACTCTAAGCGCTCATAATTTTTTTTGCTATCAAACGAGCGGTGCGTCAATGCCAGTTTCGGCAGGCTCAAATCTTTGAACACATAACCCAACTTACGCGTTAATACCGCTAACCGTTGAATAAATTCTGAGCTAACAACAGGTCTTTCGATAGACGTGCTGTTTTTTTGAGGAGTAGGAACCGCTTGGGAATACTGCGAAGTTGGTTTCATGCGTGGCTTATGGTTATCCCTTCTGTTTTGCGAATTTAAGCATATAGTCAAAGTGTTTATAAATTGGTAAAGTGTTAACCTTACTATTTTGTACAATAGTATCATCTAAACTTGGTTGCTTTACACTAACTATTAACAGTTTTGACTATAGTGTTGATTGACTAATTTTATAAAAAGTTAATAGGCCTTTAAGCCCTTTCTTAATTACTCTGCTGTTGCCATTTCAATGTCACCTTCAAAACGATTGACGATATCAACATTTTTAAAAAAGTTATTCGTTACTTCATACTTTTTGTGAATAGCCAACTGACCTGTTTTTTTATCAGTAAAAGTAAATACATCTTCTGCCTTAGTATTATAACTGGCATCAATAGATAGCTGTTTATTAACACGACTAACGAACTGTTTGGCTGTCTCTTTGCTATCATTTGCTTCCTTGAGCTGTGCACTTAAGGTTTTGGTCAGTTGATAGTCACCAATCTGAGCTAGAACAATAGCAACCATCAATTTAGCAGTAATACCCAAAATGATGATAATTAATATGATGCTTGTCACACTAGCACCACGCTGCGTGGCCAATCCAGATAATTGCTGCATTATTATATCCTTCTACTGATAATATACTATTTTTAATATAGCCAAAGAACTCTAAAGTAGGTACAGGTTAAACAACTTTAGATTGTACAAGTAGTACCTCTAATGAGGGTAACGCTGTAGCTATTTAGTCGTTCTCTGACTATAGATGCCTAGATGCTAGGCATCTGTTATTAGATAGCAACAATATTAGCACAAAACGATTATCGAAAAGTCAACCAATAGAAATTCTCACAACCCTAATCAATCGTACCATTACGTTGGAAAGTTGGTAAATTCAGTCCTGGTGGCTTATGCATCCAGATATAAACGGCTTTGCCAGCTAAATTTTCATCGGGAACAAATCCCCAAAATCGTCCATCAGCACTACGGTCACGGTTGTCACCCATGACAAAATAATGTCCTTCTGGCACACTAATGCGCCACTCGGTACCTGCTGAGCTAACAACTTCTGGTGATTGCTGCTGTAAAAACGGGGCATATTGTGCACTATTCATACCTGTTAAGTAACGAACAAGATGCTTGTTTTCGCCCTGTGTTTCTTGAAAATACTCCGCCTCACCTTCTTCTTGCTGACCCATTGCTATAGCGTTTTCTTCTGTCAGCTCTTGTCCTGGAGATATCTCTCCTGGTGGATAAAGCTGTGACGTCAAATCCATATCTGCTGAAAAATCTACTGGCTGTGTATCGACGGGCACATCGTTAATGGCTAATATTCCTTGATCATAACTGACTGTATCGCCAGGCAAACCGATGACACGTTTTATATAGTAGATACTGGGATTTTCAGGATAACGAAATACTGCTACGTCGCCATGTTCGGGCTCACCAGTGTCTAACACTTTATTATAAGTCAAAGGTAGACGCACACCATAAGCATACTTATTAACCGCAATAAAATCGCCCGTATACAAGGTTGGCACCATAGATGATGACGGAATATTAAACGGCTCAATCAAAAATGAGCGCACAATCAATACCACCGCCAGTACAGGGAAAAAGTCGTAAGCCCAGCGTACTAGAAAACTCTCATTACCTCGTCCACGAGCTTTACGCTGCTTGAACGCCAGCTTATCGAATAGCCAAACAATACCCAAGCCTATGGTCAACGGTACTAAAATTAAATTAAAATCAAAATCCATACCAAATTGCCTATTAACGATCTGCTTTGACGGTTGTCATTTATTAACTATCATATTAATGATTATCATATTTGCACTAGCACTAATAAAGGTCTACTCTTTATTCTACTTGCAGTACCGCTAAGAAGGCTTCTTGTGGAATCTCCACGCTACCCACTTGCTTCATGCGTTTTTTACCAGCTTTTTGCTTAGATAGTAGCTTTTTCTTACGTGAAACATCACCACCATAACACTTAGCTAGTACATCTTTGCGCATGGCTTTAACAGTGCTACGGCCAATAATCTGGCTACCGATAGCCGCTTGAATCGCCACATCAAACATTTGACGCGGAATCAATTCTTTCATCTTAGTAACCAATGCATTACCGCGATAACGTGACTGGGTTTCGTGCACAATCATTGCTAACGCATCTACTTTCTCACCGTTGATCAGCACATCTACTCGAACCAATTTATCAACTTGATAGCGCTCAAAATTATAATCAAGCGAGGCAAATCCTCGTGAGACAGACTTTAAACGATCAAAGAAATCCATGACTACTTCGCCCATCGGAACATCAAAGATCAGCTGGACTTGTCGGCCCATAAATCGCATATCAACCTGCACGCCGCGACGCTCAATGCATAGCGTCATCACATTACCTAAGTACTCTTGTGGTACTAGAATCTGACATCGTGCAATTGGCTCACGAAACTCTTCAATATTATTCGGCTCAGGTAAGTGTGAGGGGTTATCTACATAAATAACATCACCGTTCTTTTTCTCAATCTCATAGATCACTGAAGGCGCTGTGGTGATTAAGTCTAAGTCATATTCACGCTCTAAACGCTCTTGGATAATCTCCATATGTAGCATACCCAAGAACCCACAACGAAAACCAAATCCTAATGCATCAGAGGTATCGGGCTCAAAAAACAACGACGCATCATTGATTTGTAGCTTTTGCAACGCTTCACGGAATTTTTCGAAATCTGTAGACTCCACTGGAAACATACCTGCGTAAACCTGCGGCGTAATTTGCTTAAATCCAGGAATGCGTTCTACGTCAGGTGTTTTAGCATGGGTAATCGTATCACCAACAGGCGCGCCAGCAATATCTTTGATCCCAGCAATCACAAACCCTACTTCACCCGCTTCTAAAATACCTGTATCAACAGGTTTAGGCGTAAATACACCAATAGAACTGACTGGATGTGCTTCTTTGGTCGACTTAATATAGATCTTATCGCCTTTTCTTACCGTACCTTGACGAACGCGCACCAAAGAAACAACACCTAAATAGCTATCAAACCACGAATCGATAATCAACGCTTGTAGTGGTGCGTCACGATCACCAGTCGGTGCAGGAATATACTCTACTAGAGCCTCTAGCAACTTATCGACGCCCAAACCAGATTTTGCGGACACACGTGGAGCATCAACAGCTTCAATACCAATAATATCTTCAATCTCTTGAATAACGCGTTCAGGCTCTACTTGTGGCAAGTCAATCTTATTTAAGACTGCCATCACTTCTAGGCCTTGATCAACAGCTGTATAACAATTGGCCACTGACTGAGCTTCTACACCTTGCGCAGCATCAACGACCAAAAGCGCGCCTTCGCAAGCCGCTAATGACCGCGACACTTCATAAGAAAAATCGACGTGTCCTGGTGTATCAATAAAGTTAAGTTGGTAGCGTTCTCCATTTGGATGATCATAGAACAAAGTTACCGATTGCGCTTTAATAGTGATACCACGCTCACGCTCAATATCCATAGAATCGAGTACTTGCGCCTGCATCTCACGATCTTGCAAGGCACCGCACATTTGAATAAAACGATCAGCAAGTGTCGACTTGCCATGATCAATGTGGGCAATGATTGAAAAGTTACGAATATTGGCTAATGCAGTCACAAAGCGCCTACTAATTTAAGGGTGATAGAATAATAAAACTAAAAAATAAATACTGTCAGACGTAAGCGATATAATAATTATCTATTGTTGAAGATCGTGAGAATCAGTGCACTGACCAATACTATCCTCTTAAATCAATAGCTCAAGACTCTATCACTTACATACAGATGTAAGGGAGTATTCTAGCAGTTTTCCACTATAAAGTAAGGCGATTTTATTAGTAGAGAGGTGATTTACAAATGAAGTTACGAGCTGATAACCTTACAGATAGAAAGTAAGGTGTTTATTGGCGCTCTATTATCTGATGTAGCGATCACAATCGACCATGAATCTGCATCAACAATCAAAACCAAACTCTATTGAGATGGGTTCGATTTCGAAACATCCGTCTCTATAGACTGACTATCTTCTTGATTCAGATACTTGTATGTCCATGGTGATTTACCATAAAAAGCACCGTTTAGCTGCGTTTGCTCTATCAGGTACTCACGAAATCGCAGATAAAACTCATTGTCTGGTTTTTTAGGATATTGCCAAAATTCATTCAATGGTTTTTGATCTGTTAGCTTAGGAGTATCGTAAATTGCTCGGCCCATGATCTTGGTGGGTTTTTTATGATAAATCGACTGTAACCCTGTCGTACTATTGATAGTCAACATTCCAATACTATGTTTCATCAAGGTAGGCAGGTGCATATCACAGCCATAAAAAACACGGTGCGTCACTTGATATCTCACCGCTAGGCTAGCTATCAGCTCACGATAATCTCGATGACCTCTATCTAGTGGATGATGTTTAAATACCAGCATCTGTTGCTTATCAGCATAGTTTGCAAAGCTTGCAATAGATTCATCTATAAACTGCACCACATCACTATAGTCGCTATGGTGCGTAATCTGTGAGTCATTATGCACTTGCAAGCTAATCAAGAAATAGTTGTGACTCTCTTGCTTAGTTAGCTTACTTTGTAGTTGCTTATCAGGAAAGTAACCCCGTAACTTACGCCACGGTGCTTTTATCCAAGCCATCGCCTCTTGCCATGCTGTCATACCGCGGTAATGTGAATAATGTGGATAGCGGCTTTTGTACATCCAAGCGACAATATAATAAACAATAGCAGCGATACTCAGACGATAAAAACGATTGTGTGTATATAGTGGTTGGTCATTGGCTTTTTTCAGTGCTTTAATGTCAGCTATATTTAGACGCGAATAACCATTAATACCATGTTCTTGCAAGGTAATATAGTCCGGACGCAGATAGCCCTCCTCAAGTACAAAAAAAGATATATCTAACTGCTCACTAACACAGGCAGCCTGTGCATGATGTGGACGACAATCGCCAAAACAAACAATTGCATCAATAGCATTATCTTTAATAAACACCTGTAACCAAGCCGAAAACTGCGCTAATGTTCCAGTATATTCATAAGTATTATCATGATGATAAAAAAAAGCATCGCCTGCATTAAAGTTAATTTTGCTAACTTTGATATCTTGCGTCTGTAAGAATGTTGAAAAGCGATTAAAAAACCCACCCATCTTTCCTTGTAGTAGCAAGACGTGTCGATGAGTAAGCAAATAAGACATCGAAGCTGCCATAGTACTGGATTACCATTGATTGAAGAATAAAAGATAAAAGCGGGAAAGGTAGCTAGGGTGTCACGACACAGAAACTACAAATGATTATACCGAAAAGCCCAATGTTTGTCGTACAGGATTTATGTAAGGCTCTAACGAGATACTTTACGTATAAGCTGCTGCCATTGATGACGCTGCTGCATAAAACGTATAGCAGCACGGCGTTTAAACCCTGTAGCCATTGTCGATACAACGGAGGTAACGGTCACGATTGAATGATTTCTATTGCCAGCTATTTTGGCTTGGGATGCTTCACTACAAAAGTCTTCAGGACAATCGGTATTTTTAGATGGGTACAAATAATTAATGACCTGCTCTACTTGCGCGAGCCCATAGCCATTTGGCAGGCGATATAGTGGATAACGGATAAGCACACAATATAACAGTTGCTCAAGCGTCAACGCTGTGTCTCGTTTACGTCTCTCTAAATATTTAGCTTTTGGTGATAACTGCGCATCAATATCTGTCGTTAAGCCCCAGCCAGCATAAAAAGGTAAGCCGTAACAAGTGACTTTCAAGCCACGAAGTAATGCCTCAAAACCTGTTAATGAACTAATAGTATGCACTTCATCAACACACTCTAGACAATCAGGCATGGCCGTATCATACGCAACCGCTTGCACATGATGCAAACATGATTCTGACACCTTACCAGCTCTTAGCCCTGCTTCCACATCAGGATGTGGCTTATAAATGAGATAAGCATTAGGATTGTCTTGACATACCCGAGCAATCAGATCTGTATTGGTTTTGATTGTTGAACCGCAGTATTGAACCGATAAATCATCTTCTACTTGACCAATAATAAGGATACGGCGTTTCTCAGATATCCTTGCCACTTGCATCCACGAATTCTGTTTGCTATCAACGCTAGCAATATCAGCACCAACATTATATTTACTCACTCGCTGCATCAGTAATTTGTCTTGAAGCGCTTTTATTCTTTTAATTTGATATGGCGTCAATGACTCGCAATTGCACAACAATGTCTCTAAATCTGAAGGCTGAGTGGCATCATAATAAATACCCTGCCTATCTATCACTACCGATAACGGTGCTAGTAAGGTTGCTCCCAAACCATTTGAGCGAATAAACCCATCTTCCATACAGTAAATATCAGGCTGCTCCGCCCGTTGATACTGTCGTTTTTTTTGTACTTGCTGGCGTTTGGCCAGCCCCCATACGAGTAGGGGCTGCTGATAGTTGACCCGAAAATGGTCTGGATGCAGCAAGTTTTTTAAACGTGGCTTTGGTTTGATAAATAATGTCGTGCGCGGAAAATCAACAAAATCTTTCACGAAAGGCAACTTCCAGCGGCTAAATTCATATACCGTCAAGTTACCGTCAAGGCGAGACTGCCAATGACGATTGGTCACCAACCAGTCAATCACCGTTCCAACCTCACACGCCTGTTTGGTTACTGGATCTACATAGCGGCTATAATCAATATAAGCGCTATAAAATAGGGTTTCTAATGTAGTATTGAGCGTTGTATTAGACACCGCAGACAATAAGGTTGAACGCAATTTTTTCTTGGTTTTTACTGAAGTACTCGCAAAGGCTTGACGGCGTTGTACAACCCTTTTAAGCAAACGTTTCGGTGCGCCACTATCGTCAGTAAGCCCCCAACCACTGTACCAATTGACGCCAAAACAATGCACCTTTTTACCAAGCATCAACGCCTCAAAACCCATATGTGAGCTGACCGTATAGACATGTTCCACTTGTTCTAATAGAGCAATAGGATTGAGTGATTGAGTTAATAAACGAACATTTTCGGGTAGTTTAAGACTGGTGAGATATCCTGATTTTGACGCAGGATGAGCTTTTATCCAAATATGGGCATTAGGATGATTGCGGCAAGCTGCTTTAAGCATCTGCTTAAATTGACGTTTATTAGCACCAGCACCTTTAATAGAAGCGTCACCAACCACTTGATCAATCAGTAAAACATGTGATTGCGGAGCATTTTTGACTGTATGAGAATCCTCTTGTCTAACTAAATCCTCTAATAATGGACAGTCAAGTATAGCGTTATATTTGCTGATTTTTTCATCACAGATACGTGCTATTAGTTGTTGAGCACGCTTTTCGTCTATTCTATAACGATTAGTAGTAGTCACATTTTTAGTACGCTCAACAATCAGCTGCTCGAGACGTGAACTACTTGCCAGATCAAAATAAATACCAATGTCATCAACCACCACACTCAAACCATGACGGCTACTGGTACCTGAATCTAAAGAGCGCAAAAAACCATCTTCGATACTTAAAGCGGCAAGGTTCTGCCGTGTGGCAACTCTATTAGCACGCTGATAACTTTTCTTATGTCCCCATCCGATAAAGGCATCGGGTAATGACTTTGATGAATAAAAAGACGTCTGTTTTTCTACATTTGAAAACGGCAACAAAGACCTATTACGGTTAGCGAAACGATATGTTAATCCTGACCACGGATACCAGCGTTTAATATCCGCTTGTAGGACTTCCGATAACAGCATATTATTTTGACGCATTCCCTTTCCAATGACTGCCAATCGCTTAGGTATTCCACGCTGGGTTGATGGCAAAAATAGCGCATTATCAGATGCAACTGACAGCTTGATTTCATCTGCTACGCTTTTTGCCATTCTCGATACCTTTAATTATTATTTCACATCAATCTATACATACAATTTTAAGCGTGATAGTTAAAACACAGCATTGGCTGCAACGGCCAACTGATAAAGCACCTGAGTGATACCACGAGCGATTTCTACACGCTTAGTTTTGACTTTTGGTAATACCATAATTTCATCACCCTGCTGGATACGGTAAGCAGTATTAACCACTTCATGTGTTCCATTTTGATGAACCACTAAAATATCTTCCATATCAGCATTATCACCAAAGCCACCAGAACTCGCAATATAGTCACCAACCGTGTAATCAGCATTGAAAGTTAGTGCACCTTGAGCACGCACTTGTCCGTTTACAGTAATGATAGAGGTTTGCGCAGGTATCTCAATAATATCACCTTGCTGCAAAATAATATCTTGCCAAGAATTTGGTACAACCACAATCCGACCGTCAGGCTCTACCTTACGTGCTTTGGCCACAAATTCTTTTACCAAAGCCGCATCATCTTGACGCAGTGCCGCTTCTTCTCGAGTGGTCGACTGAGTAGAGAGCGTCATCTCTTCTAAACGATCAAGCGACTCATTAATCATGGCTTTTTGTTGCGCCGCAACTGATTCACGGTAAATGGTTAAGTTATTGAGCGTGGCTAGTGAACTCGGTTGTAACTGCGGAATAATATCTTTTAGACGAGCACCATAAGGTACAACCATCGCGCCGTTTCCTGTGTGTGAACCCTTCACTTGCACAGCAATAGTACCCGCATAACGATCTGATGTTACGACCATCTGATCACCATTATAGACAGGGATATTTTGCGCCTCAGTTAACGAGTAATACTCTGCCGTCTGTGCACGTCCTGCACTACGAGTAATGCTAACATTGGTGGCATTTGCAGCTGGGTTAGCCACTTGTAATACATCACCAACCGTCAAGTCATTTACGTCAAACTCAAAGGTATATTCGTTTTGAACCTCTCCACTCACTTCAAAAGTTTTCTTTTGCGGCGAAACGGTTATTACATCACCATCACGAAAAGAGAATGACTGCAACTTACCAGCCAATAAAAAATCATATAAGTTGACTTGCTGTAGTAGCTGACCATTACGTTTGATCTGAATATCAATATAACTACCACGAGTTGGATCAACACCACCCGCTCTATCTAGATAAGACAATACTGAATCTGCAGCCAAACCACCATAATAACCAGGTTGCTTGACAAAACCGGTGACAAACACTTTAACAGGCTGTGCCTGCTCTAGCGAAGCATAAACACCAACGTTTGAACGATAAATACGACTGACAGCGCTTTGAACTACGTTTTGTAAATTACCATTTTGTACACCAGAGATACGTACTGGACCTACATTTGGCAAGAAAATATTACCTTGTGGATCAACCGTTGTGGTCGCTGCATATTGATAAGCACCCCACATCCTGACTTGGACATTATCACCAGGATTAATCACATAGCTGTCATTAAAAGTAGAGCCAGAAGTGGTCGAAAATGCGCCACGAAATAACTGCTCACCAAACATCATATCTTGAGTATCGATATCTTGATAAGGACGAGTGGTATTAATCACTGACTGACTGGGTAAGCTCGCCGCATTCACCGCTTCTTGAGTGGTTGCTTGAGCAGGTACACCGCCAGAAAATGCTTGTGTTGAAGCGTTGATAGTATTATTACTAGTACCAAAGCTAGACTCTGTAACTTGGCTAGCATCACTGCTTGCTGCCATCGCAGGCGTGCTCATTGCTATCATAGCCAAACTGATCATTATCACGATAGAACGTGGTTTCGTATTCATGCGTTTTATTCCTTTGCTGATCTATCGATCAGTACTGATATCTGGTTTATCAAAACTAGCTGCGATGGTCGCGAACCACTGCCATTACTAAGCGCACAAACCCGTAGAATATCAACAGCAATGCTAGAGATGTCAAAATGATGTAACCTCGGCGTGGATATAATGCTTCTTCAGCTTCATAAGGCGTAGAAATAACAATCAGATTTTTCATCTTTTTAAAAGCTTCTAAACGTGCCGTCTCAAGTGATGATAACGACAATTTATACAACTCAGTTGCAAACTCGACATCGGCTTTGATGGTTTCAAACTGTACGGCTTGACGGTTTAACTTGGTGGTATTCGGTGAGGTTAATTTGGTTTGCTCTTGGCGTGTTTGCTCCTCAATCGCTTTAATCTGACTTCTTAATGACACCACCTGTGGTGCATCTGGGTTCAGATAACTGAGTAGCTGACGCTCTTCCGTACGTAATGAACTCAACTGAGCTTGTAAGCTACCAATCAGCTGATTAACGATTTGCGCATTAGCTTCTGGGTCATAAATTTCATTTTCATTTTGATAATTTAATAGCTTTTCTTTGGTCTCATTTAAGCGTTCTTCTGCTTCATCCAACTGTGTTTCTGCAAACACCAACTGATCCTGAGCGACCTCTTGTGAAATACGGTTTACGAACTGTTCAGATTCATCCAAAATAGTTTTATTAAGCTCAAAAGCATACTTTGAATCAAACCCTTCTGTCGATACTGAAAGTATATAACTTTGTTCATCTAGGTTGATATGGACACGTTTTTTAAAGTACTCAAGCAACTCCTCTTGCGTGGCATCAGCTCTAAGCTCATTGATTGGATCTGAACCATCAACGTGATAAGCCTCACGAAACTTGAATTTTTTATCAAGACGTTTCACCATATCGTTTGACAAAATATATTCTGTCAAATAAGTTGCGTCTTCTTTGCTAGTGCTATTCACACCTAACAAAGCTGACAAACCGCCACCTGATGCCGTGTTGGTATCACTAACTTGTTTGACCACTACATTAGCGGTCGACGTATATCGTGGATGGGCAAATATCATGACATAAGATATCACTAATACCCAAGGGATAATCACCAAGCCAATGAACAGCGAGAAGCTAACGACTTTACTTTTTTGCTTTGTGGATATGCTTTTCATAAACTTCAATCGCTTCTGTTGTATCGTCAAAGACATGTGCTGTTTGATCCATTAACACAATACCAATATCACAATTTCGCTTAATATCACCAATATTATGCGACACTATTAGAAATCCTGCCTGTTCACGCCGCGCAGCCAATATCTCTTCACTACGCTTACGAAACGCAGCGTCACCGACAGCGCCCGCTTCATCGAGCATATAATAATCAAAATCAAAGGCCAAACTTAGCCCAAAGGTTAAGCGCGCTTTCATCCCTGACGAATAGCTTTTGACTGGCATATCAAAATAGCTACCAATGTCTGCAAACTCTTCGACAAATCTGATTTTTTCATCAATATAAGGGCCGCTTGAGTATAAACGACAAACAAAACGAACATTCTGACGGCCCGTCAAGCTACCCTGGAAACCACCTGCCACACCGACTGGCCACGAAATCGTCGAATCAGTAATAATCTCTCCATGATCTGGTTGATCAAGACCACATATAATGCGTAGCAAGGTTGACTTACCCGCACCATTACGACCAAGCAAACCAACACTTTGTTTATCACCAATAGTCAGATTTAAATCTTTAAACAGATAATGCCGACCCTTCTTGGTCATAAATGACTTAGAAACATTTCTCACTTCAATCACTTATTTACCTTTTTATATAGCTTATATGGTTACATCTAACGAGAGCGAATCATGTCACGCTCAGCATATTTATAGAGCAGTAATCCTAAAAAATTTACCGCAAACATCCATTTCAAAAAATAGCCTATATCAATATGATATACAGGATAGTTAGGAGCAAATGCATGTCTCATAAGCTCAATATTATGAATAAAGGGATTGTATAAAAGATAGCTAAAATAAGGCTCAGGAATAATATGAATTGGATAAATAATACCTGATGTGAAATATAGTATTGTAAATACAATCGTTATTACTTTACTGATTTCACCACCATAGTAACCAACAACCATCATAATGAGAGCAACACCAAAACTAAATATAAAAAGCGTTATCCAACAAAATAGGACAATATGTAAACTCTCTAAGCTGGCATATATATCAAAAAAAGCCAAACCCAATAATAATAATATAGATGTAAAAAAATAAATGACCAATTCCAAGAACGAGCGAGCTATGATCACATCAATATGGCGAATGGATCGGTACATCAATAAGCCTTTGTTGGCTTCAACAGCGCCTAACGCTCTTGTCGCTATTTTTTGAAACATGCGAAAAGGCACCATTCCTGCTACTAAAAACAAGGAAAAGTCCATTCCTGGTACTAAGCGCTCTCTGATAGCACCAAAAATCACTAAAAATATAAGCACCTGAAATAATACTTCGAGTGGCGCCCATAAATAACCCAAACGGTAGCCACCGAAACGGGTTTGTAGCTCACGCATCAATAAAGCATGAAAGGCTGCACCCATGACTTTGAGGCCGCTTCGATGCTTGATAGGACGATAAGGAGGTAGTTGTACAGACATGACGTTACAGAACTTTATCGAAAACAGCCACTATGATAAGTAAGCGCGACATAAGTTACAACAATTAATCTGTACCGGAACAGATAAACCTATGATTTAGTAAGAAATCGGTAGGTAATTATAACGCATCATCAACAAAACCAAAAATTCATCTTAGCTACAGTCAAAGAACTCTGAAACGGCTATAGAGAAGCCGAACTGTATATTAGGGTGTGTCCTCATTTTAAAAATGGTGATAAAAATGAGATAAATTGTAGTCAAACAAGGAAAATAGCACAGATAATATCGAGATATTAGTCAGCTATTTGACGCCGTTTGGCAAGATTTAGCCATTTTTAACCCATTTAGATGGCTATCGATTGAATTGAGGACACGCCCTAGTACCTTTCAAGACAATAGAGATTTAGTAGTTTACTGACTATGTCTATCAAGTATAAATTCGAGTCGCTTATTTTAGGCAAAAAAAAACCAATCTCGAAAGATTGGTTTTTAGCTGGTACTAAAATAAACAAAGTACCTATATATGGTGGCGATGAAGAGACTTGAACTCTTGACCTCACGATTATGAGTCATGCGCTCTAACCAGCTGAGCTACATCGCCATTTTAGGTTGGGTATTATGCCCAAGCAGATGACTGTCGTCAACCCCTAATGAGCATTATTTCCAAATAATTTAGCCTAATACTAAGAAACAGCCATTAACAATCAATAGTGAGCTTTTAATATTTTTTAGACCATTAAAAAAGGTTTGGTAAACCGATAAGCCGGGTTCTGTCGTGGACAATCATTCCTCTAGGCGTATCATCGCTAATACGCTCAAGCAACCTACCCGCATCGAACGCGGGCCGCGCCATGCCGATGCCTATTTGGTCTTGCTACGCGTGGAGTTTACCATGCCGTGAGATGTTGCCATTCACGCGGTGCGCTCTTACCGCACCCTTTCACCCTTACCTCGCTTGCGCGGGGCGGTCTACTCTCTGCTGCACTGGTCGTCAAGTTACCCTGCCCAGCCGTTAGCTGGCACGCTGCCCTATGTAGCCCGGACTTTCCTCCCCTGCATGTCTGTTGCCAGTATGCAGCGGCGATTGCCTAGTCTACCAAGCGCGCTAGTATAGCAAACATATTGACTTATTGGGAATGTCATTTAAGGTTATTTGTAGCTCTAAAAAAAATGGCTTGAAAACAACTTAAACAAACCTTTTTGGCAAGGTGAGATAAGAATCTTTTGAAGCGCTTTTATTGTTATTTAATTCATTTGTTTTTATGACAGGCAACTGTAGCCAATGCGCTGTTGGATAATGCTGCTTTAGATAGCTTTGTAAAAAATCGATAGTAGCGTTCGCTATTTCGGCATCGGTATTGTCAGTATCGTCATGAAGATGATTATAAATAACGCTATGTACAGGTAACCCACGTGCTTTTATTGCTTCTAAACTCAGTAACGTATGATTGATACTTCCCAAACGACCAGAAGTGACCAAAATAACCGGATAATCTTGAGTAGCAATATAATCTAAAATTAATAACTGCTCCGTTATTGGTACGAGCAACCCACCAGCACCTTCTAGTAATACCAAGTCATACTCCGCTTGCAATCGTGTGGTAGCATTAGTGATCACTTCAGAATCTAGCACCTGTCCTGATAATCGAGTCGCTAAGTGCGGTGATGCAGGCTTTTCATAGCGATAAGGACAAGTGGTAAAATCAAGATCACAGGGCTGTAGCGAAATGTCCATTAGTTGACGATGAGTAATAATATCGTCAGCAATGTCCATCTCGCCAGTATCGATATTCATCGTCACGCCCGTTTGTACTAGCTTTTGAGTGATGACGTTGATGCCTTGCTGCATTAATGATTTGGCAATCATACCAGTGGCATAAGTTTTACCGATATCGGTATCGATACCTGAAACAAATAGCACACTCATGGCTGACCTCGTTTGTCTAAATACATCCGCACCACTTTCAGTAGCATCTGGCACAACCTAATCAGCTCGTCATCAGTAATCACATAAGGCGGCATGATATATACTAATTTACCAAATGGCCTAACCCAAATACCATTCTCAATCAATAAAGCCTGAAAGATGGGCATATCAACAGCGTCATGTAACTCAATCACAGCGACAGCACCCAAACAACGTACCTCAGCAACACCCTCTAGCAGCAAAGCCGGTGCTAACTGCTGCTCCATAGTCCGTTGCATATTTGCAGTAAGCGCTTCAATGTCATAAGACATGATCAAATCAATCGATGCACACGCGACAGCGCACGCCAATGGATTACCCATAAAAGTCGGACCATGCATGAGTGCTGGATAGTCACTATTATGGATAGTGTCAGCAATTTTGCGCGTACATAGCGTGGCGGCAAACGTCATGTAACCGCCAGTCAGCGCTTTACCAATGGTCATAATATCCGGGCTAATATTAGCGTGCTCACACGCAAATAGCTTACCACTGCGACCAAAACCAGTGGCGATTTCATCAGCAATCAGTAGTACATCGTGCTCATCGCACAGTTGACGCAGCAGTTGCAAATAGTCAGGACTATAAAAACGCATACCGCCTGCGCCCTGAATAACGGGTTCGATAATAAACCCTGCCAACTTATCGCTGTGCTTATCAAAAAATGTTATTAGTGCAGCGCGATCAGATTCTGTTAAAGCTCGCTCAAAACCTAACATTGGTGCTGGGACAAAGTGCTGCATTGGCAACTGTTTACCATATAAACTGTGCATACCATTAATAGGATCACAAATACTCATGGCATGCCACGTATCACCATAATAACCAGAGTGTGTAGAGGCAAATTGCTTTTTGTTTGGGCGATTGGCTGCCACTTGATATTGCAACGCCATTTTTAAAGCGACTTCTACCGCGATGCTGCCACTATCCGCATAAAAAATGGCATCTAAGCCTTTAGGTACGATAGACAGTAATTTTTTGCCCAAATCGATGGCAGGTTGATGCGTCAAGCCGCCAAACATCACGTGCGCCATTTTACCCAATTGCTTGGTAATAGCGTCGTTCAATTTTGGATGATTATAGCCATGTACGCTTGCCCACCACGATGACATGCCATCAATAAGATGCGTGCTATCTTCGGTAATGATATAAATACCTTCGGCACGATCAATAACGATATTTGGATAAGTAGGTGGCAGGCTGGCATATGGATGCCAAAGGTGCTGCTGATCAAAATCACTGATCTCTTGAGCAATATTTATTGTCATTGTCTTTTCCCTAAGACATCGTAGATTTAGATCTCATCAATCATGTATGAAAGCGCTATTGACCAGTAATACGTTTGTATTTAGACAACAAATCACTTTGCGATTCAACATGGTTAGGGTCATGCGGAATACAGTCAATCGGACAAATCACCACGCACTGCGGCTCGTCAAAGTGCCCAACACATTCGGTACATAAGTCTGGGTCGATGACGTAAATATCGTCACCCTCTGAGATGGCTTCATTAGGGCACGCAGGCTCGCACACATCACAGTTGATGCACTCATCAGTAATCAATAGCGCCATAAACTGCTCCTCACGGTTTTATTTCTAGCTTATATGCTGTGGTTACACGCTTATTAAAAGGCGATATGATGCTAAATTATCAGTTTTTTTGTAAAAGCATCAGACACACAGGTGGGTACAAACTTAGTGACATCACCGCCAAGCTTGGCGATTTCGCGAATCATGGTCGATGAGATGAAGGAATAGTTCGGCGCAGGCGTTAAGAAGACCGCCTCAAAGTTTTCATCAAGCTCACGGTTCATATTGGCTAGCTGAAACTCATACTCAAAATCTGACATAGCCCGTAAACCACGCAAAACAGCATTAGCACCTTGCGCTTGCATAAATTCGACGAGCAAACCCTCAAATCCGACCACGGATACTTGTGGTAAATCAGCGAATACGGTTTCGACTAGGGCGACACGTTCTTCGAAGTCGAACAATGGTTTTTTATGATGCCCTGAAGCAACGGCAATCACTACCTCGTCAAATAACTTGGTGGCACGTGTGACTAAATCGACATGACCATTGGTAATGGGGTCAAAAGTACCGGGATATAAAATTTTGGTGTGCAAACGAGATTTGGTAGTAGGATGGCTCATGGCAGGGCTAATATAGTCGTTAAGATTATTGCATATGCTAACAAACTTTGTCTGCATTTAACACTTATCTGCTACATTTGTCCTAACAGCTGACTTACATTTTTAACAAAGGCTTTGCTACAATGGTTGGTTCGACTCATCCTGCTTATTTTTAAATAAAAAACACGCCGAACAAGCGGATCAGGATGAGGAATTATAAGTGAGGACACGATATTGTCCTTAGAAATCCTTACGAGGAAACCATGTCAAAGAAATCAAAAAAGCCTGACAATCAGATATGCGCCAATAAAAAGGCACGCCATGAATACTTTATTGAAGAATCATTTGAGGCAGGTCTTGCCCTACAAGGCTGGGAAGTAAAAGCCATTCGTGCTGGCAAAATGACGATTACCGAAGCCTATGTGATATTTCGCAATAACGAAGCATTCTTGTTTGGGGCGCACATTCAGCCGCTGATATCTAGCTCAACGCACGTTAGCCCAGACAGCATTCGTACTCGTAAGCTGCTGCTCAACCGCCGTGAAATCGAGAAACTCTCTGGGGCAATCAATCAAAAAGGTTATGCTTGTGTGCCGTTGTCTTGCTACTGGAAAAACTCACTGGTGAAATGCCAAATTGGTCTTGCTTTGGGTAAAAAGCAGCATGATAAACGTAAAACCTTAAAAGACCGTGACTGGGAACGTGATAAGCAGCGCGGCTTTAAGCAACATTTGGATTAATATAGTCAAATCTACTATAAAGGTGTTACAGCGTTAACTTCGCTTGAAGTATGTTATATACATCTGCGCTCAGTTACCTTGTACCACCTCTAAATTGAATTGACGATAGCTCCCTTAAACGAACTAAATTTAATCTAAACGCAAAGGCTGATTCAGCATAATTTTGAATCAGCCTTTTTTGGTTTTTCTCTCATTTATCTTTTATACAGTACGGTCAACGTTTACTGAATCTCTTAAGCGGTTTGTTCTTGTATTGCCGATTTTATATCGCGGCGCGCACGGCGTAGTTGGCGCACTCCATGTGCAATCAGACAAGCAATACCCAACCAAATTAGACCGTAGCTATATATCATTGAAGACTCAAAAGGATTACCTAGAACCGTAATTGCCAATATAAACAATAGCGCAGGCTCCAAATAGCTCATCATGCCATACACATTGACGGGTAATAGTTGACTGGCATCTACATTGGTTTTCATCGCCAACACACTTAATATACCTAGCCCTATCAGCATCATGATAAAAAATCCAGAACCACTCACCAAATCCACACTACTGGGTGCAAAAAAGAACAAGTAAGCGACCGCAAAAGGTACAAAAATAGTTAAGTCGACCAACAATCCAGTCACCGCGCCGATACCTTGCAGACGACGCAAAATATAATACATAGGATACGTTCCGCATACCCAAAGCGTGGCCCATGATATGCTTTGAGTACGTACAATCTCACTCCCAACCCCCACTGCTGCAAAGCCTACTGCTAACCACTGTAACCTGCTGAGTTTTTCACCGAATAATACACAACCAAATACCACCATCATGAGTGGAAACAAGAAGTATCCCATTGCGGTCTGTACACCTTGGCCATTAACTGGCGCCCACATAAATAGCCAAAACTGGCTGAGAAATATTGGCGTCGGTAATAACAGCCAAGCCCACTGCTTAACCGTACGCAGTGCTTTTAATTTATCAATATGCAACCCTAAGCGTCCGCTAATGACCAAATAACCAATAAGTGCTGCCCACATGGCTAACATACGCCAGATAAATACTTGCGTGCCTGATAACGGGGCTAAAAAGCTACTGTATGCGTAAAGTACGCCAAACAAAACATTAGACAATACAGCCAGTACCACACCTAATATTAAAGTACGCTGCTGTGTGCTACCTGCTGTCCAAATAGCATGCAAAGGCAAGCGTGAAGCCATGGTGTTTACTGTATTAGCAAACGTATTAGATAACATCGAAATAGACATGAGCAGCACCATAAAATAGTAAAGATTAAACCAATCAGCTGCTAGCTCAACGATATAATCGGCTAGCTTTGGGTTGATACGGTCTATTTTACGCAGGTGCTTTGATATATTATTTCTTTATAGGTATTAATATGAATAAATTTATCATAATAATAGTTAATAAATGAATTATTTATCAACTTATGAGTAATACTGATAATATGACTATTAGTCTAGGGTGTGTCCTCATTTTAAAAATGGTGATAAAAATGAGATAAATTGTAGTCAAACAAGGAAAATAGCGCAGATAATATCGAGATATTAGTCAGCTATTTGACGCCGTTTGGCAAGATTTAGCCATTTTTAACCCATTTAGATGGCTATCGATTGAATTGAGGACACGCCCTAGGGAGTATTCGCATCTTAAAGACACTTTCGAGCACATCACCATAAGCTGAGAGAAACTCAGATTGAGAGACAAACCATGAGCCATACCTTAGATGACATTGATAAAACCATTTTAAATTTATTGCAGGACGATGCCACCCTGCCGCTCAAAGCCGTGGCAGAACGAGTTCATGTTTCTATCGCCACTGCGCAGCGTCGCATTCAGGTGTTAACCAGCACTGGCGTCATTACCAAGCAAGTGGCTATCGTAAACCCTGATAAAGTTGGCTACGGTTTAACGGCTATAGTGATGATAGAAATGGAGCGCTCTAATACCTCGATGCAGCATCGATTCGAGCGCTTGATGGAAGCACAGCCACGGGTCATGAGCTGTTATGAAGTATCTGGTGATTTTGATTTTATGTTAATGGTCAACGCCAAAAACATGAGCGACTATCACCAATTTACCAGAAATTTACTGACCTACGAGAATAACGTACGCAATTTTAAAAGCCAGTTTGTCATGAACTTTACCAAGAGTGGCACAAAGATATTGCTGGACTAGGGCGTGTCCTCATTTTAAAAATGGTGATAAAAATGAGATAAATTGCCGTCAAACGAGGAAAACAGTGCAGATAATATCGAGATATTGACCAACTATTTGACAATGTTTGGCAAAATTTAGCTATTTTTAGCCCATTTAGAGGACACTCGTTTGAATTGAGGACACGCCCTAGCACTTACCTGAAGGACTGATTGGCTATTATCAATTAAAACAACCTCTCAACAATATCTTTCGGATGGCTTTGTTTGGCAATATCTGCCACCCGAAACAGTATTTCATCAGCATCAACAGGACCTAGCATGTCACACAGACACACATAAGCCAGTTGAACGATATGATTCAAAAGTTCTGTAGCATCAGGCACCTCTGGTCGACCGCCTTCCAAAAACTGATTAATGTTGACAGTATGCCCTCTAAAGGTGCGTTCTCTTGCAACCATTTGGTGCAAATTATGAAAAAAATTACGATTATGAGATTTCGTTAACTGACTACCTATTGCCTCAATCACAGTATAAAAAGCCAAAGCAGACTCATTGGTAGACTCTTGTTTATTAATATCATCACTATCAGTAGTAGTCACTCCTTGTAGATTATCTGCTGTCATCGTATCCCAAAAGCCTTTACGAATATCAGACTTATGTTCTTTTAACTCAGGATAACGCCTCGTTGCCTCTAGAATACACTGCTGCATCATCTTTACAGAAACCCTTGAGTACTGTTGCCACTGCGTTGTGAGCAGCCTCACTTCTTCAGGATCTAGATACTTTGCAAGTACCACTGCCATCGCGGATACAGTCTGATTTACTGATTGAGTATCGATATTCATCCCTGTTCTCCTATAAATGGCGTTCTGTTAAATTTTTAGCATCAAACATTTGCTTTTGAAACTCTGGATAACCGATTTCTGCATGCTCGGTATAGTCAAGACCACGCTGCTCATGTAAACGACTGGCTTTTAAGCCAAAGCCTAAGTCAATCAGTTTATACATGACAAGCCCCAAGCCAAGACCCCAAACAAGTGCCATGCCCACACCCAATACTTGTACACCGACACGTGATAGATTGAATAGGTCATCGGTATAAAATAACCCTGCTGCTAGCGTACCCCATACGCCACCAAAGCCATGAACAGCCACCGCTGATACCACATCATCAATCTGTCGCTTTAATAAAGCTTGTGTTGATAGTATATAAACCACGGCAGCGACCAAACCAATAATGACGGCAAAAATAGGCGTCGTCGTCGCACACCCTGCAGTAATAGACACCAAACCAATTAGACTGGCATTGACACTATCACTAAGCAAAATAGCCTTCTTAAATGCTTTGGATATCAGCATATAACTAATCACAGCACTGATTGCTGCTACAAAAGTATTGACCGCAATTAAACCGATATTGCCCGTGATCGATAAGGTGGATCCTGCATTAAACCCAAACCAACCAAACCATAAGATAAAGCCGCCAAGCGCTAGCAATGTCATATTATGACCCGCTATCAATCGTGGCGTACCATCAGGTGCAAAACGCCCCATTCTTGGTCCAATCACCAAAATACCTGCTAGTGCCAGCCAGCCACCTATCGAATGAACAACCGTAGAGCCCGCAAAATCAATAAAGCCAAGCTCAGCTAGCCAACCAGCGCCTCCAAAGTAGCCACCCCATACCCAACTGGCAAATACAGGATAAATAAATAGACAAATTAAGCAGGCAGCAACCGCATAACCTATAAACGATACACGTTCAGCCATAGCACCACTAGCAATCGTGACGGCAGTTGCAGCAAACATCATTTGGAAAAACATCAACGCCCAATCCATGTTGGACAACGCGACTGGCATAAAGTGATCGGTGCCAAAAAACCCTGAGTTATTGCTACCCATCATCAAACCAAAACCCACCAGATAAAAGGCCAAACCACCGATACACATATCGGTATAGTTTTTCATCATCACATTAACCGCGTTTTTTGCACGCACCGAACCGCTTTCTAACAAAGCAAAACCTGCCTGCATAAAAAACACCAGCACACCGCCCCATATAATCCAAGCAACATTTTGATATTCAAGTAGCTGTGCCACTGTCAGTGTTGCCTCTTCTGCAGCCATTGCACTAGCCATTGTTCCATATATCACAGCACTGATTAGGAATGCTTTAGAGCACAATGACTTACATAAAACAAATATCTCATTCCAGCTAAAATGTAATGTCCTCACTCACTTATCTCCAAACAATAGTTTTATTTATATAATCTGTATTACTATATTCTGTTATGAGCTTATCTAAATAAGTCAGCCCTAATAACGAGCAAGCAAAGCATGTGCCACATACATTCACTTATCAGAACATAAAGCTGGCTATTATCGATAAAAACACTCACTTATTCAGGCAGTGTCTATTTACCCTTACGCCACTGATTTATGACAGAGACATACAAAATACTGAAGTGTGGTCACTGTGAGAACGGAGATAGCAATGAGATAAATGTTAGAAAAACTAGGAAAGTCATAGAGAGAATACTAAGATATTAGTAAATTGCTTGATACATTTTGGTTAAATCTTAGCTATTTTTAGCGCACTCAAGGTGTGATACTCAGATGAGTTACATATCCATAAGGTGCTTGTTTTTATCATTGAATCTCAATGATGAGTAGATAAGTTATATCCAAACCATGTAATATATCAACGTAAGTTTGATAATAAGCACTAACCAAACATTTTATATAGCTATTTCAATATAATTTGGGTACAAGAAACAAGAAAGCTGAGTGCAAGCACTACACATAGTAGACTCAGCAAAGCTGATACCGTATCCAATTTATAAAGGATTGATGATAGTCACTTATCTTAGACAAGGAACCAAAGCATGACTCAGCATAAAGGTACACCTTCAGACAAACCAAAAAGCACTAGCAACAAGCGCACTACTGCACTATCAACTAAATTCAATACCAAAACAGTAATTATGAGTGCCTCATTGGCAGCATTGCTCGTAACATCGGGCTGCGCCACCAGCTCATTATTGGAAAAAGACAGTTATAGCAGTACGAGTACCACAAAAAATGTATTGTCTGAAGATCAAATCATCGCTTTTGGTCGTCCTGCGCAAGCGTTGCCAAAAATGCCAAATGCATCCATGGTTATCGTTGGTGAGAAAAACAGCTATGTGCTGAGCCAAGGTGGGACAGAGATGATCAGCTTACTAGGTAGCTTGACGCCTAAAAACATCCAAGTCGATAACGATATGAACTTTTATGTGCCGAACAACGATGGGTATTTCCAAGGAGAGATGAAGCTCTCTTATGCCAAGTTAAAAGACGAATTTAAACGTTCTGATTATCAGTTCTTTTTACAGAATGGTGGTACAGAATGTACCTCAGCCAGTGACAAACGCATCAATGCTCAACGCTTTTGTTTTAGCGTCCCTGTCAAAGGCGCTATCTATCCGCAAGTCAGTAATTTGAGCATGATTCAGTCAAATTATCGCGCTTTATCTAAGCCTTATATGGTGAGCTTTTATTCAGAAACCACGCAAAGCCATGTGTCTAGTAGCGGTGCAAACACGGCGCAAAAGCTCGTATTGCTACCTTTTGCCCTAGCGTTTGACGTGGTTACTTTCCCACTTCAGCTATTAGAGTAGTTAGTTTTCTGTACTTATGACAGGGTACATCAAGAATAACGGGTTAAATAAAAAAGGTTTCTAAAAATTTGGAAGCCTTTTTTTATAGATTATCTTACGCTATCAATGACTTATCGCTAATCGTTATGACATCATGAGTTGAATTCATGTTAAAATGAGCACTTTTAAATAAGCCGTTAATATTTTTAATAAATAACGGCTTTTTTTAGTGCCATTTTCTATTCAACAGGTCCGCCCATGTCAGCTGATACCATCGCCCGCACCGCCTTTAAACAAGGCACAAAACCTCTTTACGATTACGACAAACACTGGGCGAGCTGCTACGAGCCTGCACCATATCTGCCTATGAGTCGCAAAGAAATGGACGATCTAGGCTGGGATGCCTGTGATGTCATTATCGTTTCAGGTGACGCTTATGTCGATCACCCAAGCTTTGGCATGGCGATCATTGGACGTCTGCTAGAGTCGCAAGGGTTTCGCGTGGGTATCATTGCCCAGCCAGACTGGAAGAGCAAAGACGCCTTTATGGAATTGGGCAAACCTGTTTATGCTTATGGCGTGACCGCAGGCAACATGGACAGCATGATCAACCGCTATACAGCCGATCGCAAGATTCGTAGCGATGATGCCTACTCTCCAGGTAATGTCGCCAATAAACGTCCTGACCGTGCCGCTATCGTCTATAGCCAGCGCTGCCGCGAAGCCTATCCTGATGTGCCTATCATCTTAGGTGGTATCGAAGGCAGCCTACGCCGCATCGCTCATTATGATTACTGGTCAGATAAAGTACGCCGTAGTATCTTAATGGATGCGCGTGCCGATGTTTTATTATATGGTAATGCTGAGCGCGCCATCGTCGATGTGGTACATGGCTTGGCAAAAGGCTATAGCTTTGAGCAAATGAGTAAGCTGCGTGGTACGTCGTACCTGTTGACGCCGACACGCCGCCATTGGCAAAAAGGTATGACAGAAGTCGCCAGTAATGATGTCGATACAGTCGGTCGTGTGGATCCGATTATTAATCCTTATGTGATGACAGAAGATGTCGATCAGTGCTCAATTGAGCAAGAAAAACCAAGCGACTCGCCCGTTGGGCAGGCCATGCCGTCGTCTATGTCATCCATGTCATCACAATATCAAGGCTTTGTGGCCGAGCCGGTTACAGACAAAGTTATCAACGCCGACCAAGTAGACACCGATACCCAAGTGGTGCAAATGCGCGGCTTTGATACTGCCGCTGGCAGAAATAATAAGCCGATGACCGCCCGCAAGCATAAGCTAAAAATGCCACCACGTGAAGAGACCGTCATCCGTCTGCCTGATTATGAGCATGTCAAATCTGACCCAGTACTTTATGCTCATGCCAACCGTATCTTGCATCTTGAGACCAATCCGGGTAATGCCCGTGCGCTCGTGCAGCGTCATAGTAGCGGTGCGGGTAACTCGCACACTTCAATCGATGTATGGCTGAACCCACCACCAGTGCCACTCTCGACCGAAGAGATGGATTATGTGTTCGATCTGCCTTATGCACGTCTGCCGCATCCAAGCTATGGTGGTGCGCGTATCCCTGCTTATGACATGATTAAGTTTTCGGTCAATATTATGCGCGGCTGTTTCGGCGGTTGTACGTTCTGCTCAATCACTGAGCACGAAGGTCGTATTATCCAAAACCGCTCAGAAGACTCAATCCTGCGTGAAGTCGAAGCCATTCGTGATACTGCGCCTAACTTCACTGGTGTGATATCTGACCTTGGTGGTCCAACTGCCAATATGTATCGTCTAAACTGTAAAGATGAGACGATTGAAAAGAACTGCCGTAAGCCGTCTTGTGTCTATCCTGACGTCTGCGAAAACCTAATTACTGACCACAGTAATTTGACTAAGCTATATCGCAAAGCGCGTGATATTAAAGGTGTGAAAAAGATTCTTATTGCCTCTGGACTGCGTTATGACTTGGCAGTAAAAGACCCTGAATACGTCAAAGAGTTGGTCAGTCATCATGTCGGTGGTTATCTAAAGATTGCCCCAGAACATTCAGAAGACAACGTATTATCAAAAATGATGAAGCCGGGTATGGGCTCATACGATAAATTCAAAGCCATGTTTGAGCAGTACAGCCAAGAAGCTGGCAAAGAGCAATACCTGATTCCTTATTTCATCGCGGCGCATCCCGGCACCAAAGATGAAGACATGATGAACCTTGCGCTTTGGCTAAAAAGCCATGGCTACCGCGCTGACCAAGTACAGGCATTTTATCCTAGTCCAATGGCGACAGCGACTACCATGTACCATACGCACAAAGATCCATTACATAAAGTGAGCCGTGCTGAAGGTGACATGGATATTGTCAAATCTGGCAAGCAGCGTAAACTGCATAAAGCGTTTTTGCGCTATCATGATCCAAAAAACTGGGTAATGCTACGTAAAGCTTTGCAAGACATGGGACGTAGTGACTTGATTGGTAAAAACCGTGGATGCTTGATTCCACCATTTAACGCCAGTTTAGAAGGTCGTGATGCAGCCCAAGACAGCTATCAGTCCGCACGTAAAAAGAACAGTCGTCAGGGTAACGACTCGGTGAAGCGTAACAGTAACTCGTCAAATAGCAATGCCTCTACTCAAGGCGCTGCGGGTAAAAATACAGACAGCAAAAATACCAAAAAGCGTGTCAGCAAGGGTAACTTCCAAACTCAACATACCGGTCTGCCACCACGCAAAACCAAGTAATGATTGTTTGGTTTAACCAGTAACAACATTTTAGTAAAGCTCAATGACACAAAAAAACGCTTATCGATTAAAAGTCGATAAGCGTTTTTTTATGTATAAGACTATTTATAGCCAGGATCATTGAATACTTTAGGTATCTTGTAAGGCACTCAAAATTAGACATTACAT
>NZ_JBQSVL010000031.1:0-35729 GCF_052376215.1 Psychrobacter sp. AOP7-B1-24 | reverse complement strand
AATATTTGCATCCAATGTAACTTTGAAAAGTTGTTGCTCTAGAAATTTAGCTATTGGGAAATCAGTATGATTTTGTCTTAAGACTATACATTCGATATCTCTAATATCAGCCTGTCCTCTTGTATTCACATATTCAAAGCTTACTTCAAAGTTCTTTTGATTGAGATTGCTATCACATATTTGACCAAGTTGTATAAAACTTAGTTCTACAAAGAACTTGGGTTTATTAATATCCTTTTCTTCAGTTGATATTTCCAACTGTTGTTTCGTAATTTCTAATTGCTTCTCAACCACAGATAATTGAGCTTTCATAGCTTTAGACTGTTCTTTTAAGGCTATTTCTGAGCCTTCTTGCGCCAGGACAGATTGTTGTAATGCTTGGCGTTGTAGAGTCAATTCTTCTCGTTGAAGTTTTAATTCATTACTTTGTATTCTGTAGCTTTTATAGAACCAGAGTAGTGCAAGCGGTGCGAAAATACCTGATAAAAAGGCACCTAGTCCACCAAATCCTTCTAAGCTATCAAAGCCTATTGCTAAAAGGATTAGCCAGAGAACAACCCAAGCAATAGTACCAACGACTGCCCAATCTATCTTTTTATAGTTCATTGTTTTAGCTCATCTTAACCAAGTTATCTATAATTGATTATAGCAATGAAACTAGAAAATAATCTGGTTTAATAAAGCTTTCATTGAAAAACAAAAACCCCTCAAGCATCACACTTGAGGGGTTTTAGTATTTCTATAAAGGCTAATTTATAGTAAGTAAGACAACTTACTCAGCAAATATTGCTGCGATATCATCTTTATTAAACTTATAGATTTCACCGCAAAAACCGCAATCCATCTCAAACGTGCCGCCTTGCTCTGCTACGATTTCCAAGGCTTCTGCTTCACCGATTTGTTCAATGGCTGTCTCACATTTCTCGCGTGAGCAAGTGCAACCAAATGACAATGGAGCAGGTTCAGGGGCAACGATATTTTCTTCATGATACAGACGATATAGAATCTCGTTAGCATCAAGCGTCGTCAGCTCTTCGGCCTTGACTGTGCGTGTCAATACAGATAAGCGTATCCATAAATCATCGTCAATACCCGCATCTTCGTTTTGCTCAACCTCATAAGTTTCTGCGGCAGTACGAGGTAGCATCTGCACCAATATACCACCTGCTTGTAGACCGTCCGATGCCAGATTAATCAATGTTGGAATCTGAGCTGATTGCTTTTGATAATGGGCTAAGCAGTCTGCCAGATTGTCATGGCTGCGCTCAACGATACCTTGATAAGGCTCACCACCATCAGGCTGAATATTGATAAATAAGACGCCCTGTCCGGGTGCGCCTAGCTCTGCAAACGCTTCTTTGGCGTGGAGCATATTGTTCCATGCTTGTACCTGCTCATCAGTTTCAGCTTTCCAGCTGGCAAGCGCTCTGATAACACCGTTTTGATCGCATTCTGCCATCGCCCAGTTAAGCAAGCTGTCGCTGTCCGATGACTGTAGTTGAATGGACAAACGACCATTTATTTTGACCGTACTGATTAGCAAACTCGCTGCCGTCAGCATTTCACCCAATAAGCGTTTGATGGCTTCAGGGTAGGGCTTTTGGGCAATTGTACTTGCATAGCTGCGTGAGAGACGCACTACGTCACCACGCACGGGAGAATCTTCGATAAAGAAGCGTTGGCGCACATCATTATCGCTGTGGTTGCTAGCGGTTTGGCTGTCCGTATTTGGGGCTTGAGTGTCTTGTGTCATAAGTCATTTGTAGTATTGGGAAGTTGTTAACTTTATGGGGATTCATCGTGATTTATCAATCAGCTCTTTTATTCTGTATGTATGTCTATTTTTTTAATAATCCTCTAAAGTTTTTTGCTCGAACAGGGCCGTGATGAGTGTTTGCCTTTGATTATAAGAAAGTAAAGATATGACAAAATAATGACTTTATTAAAAAAAATTACCTTCTAGCATAAATTTGTTGTACAGTAACTTTAAGTTTCATTTTGATAAATACCAGCAACAATCGTATGGATGCGGGATAGTAAGGTCAGCCAATTGCCAGACCTATGTCGTCCAAGCGCTCATTTAACTTTGTGATAAAAGGATGTTTTTCATGACTTACTTCTTTTCTAAACCGTTGACTTTAGCTGCATTGGTAGCATTGGCTTTGACAGGTTGTAATAATAGCAGCGAAACCAGCACCGATGCGCCAGCAGATGATAGTGCCACGTCAGAGAGCATGAATGGTACGCTACAAAAAATCAAAGACTCTGGAACCATCGTTGTTGGTCACCGTGATTCCTCTATCCCATTCTCTTATATCGCTGACGATCCTAATCAGCCTATCGGTTATGCACACGATTTGGAAATGAAAGTCGTTGATGCTGTCAAAGAAAAGCTAGATATGCCAGATCTACAAATTCGTTATAACTTGATTACCTCACAAACACGTATTCCATTGGTACAAAACGGCACAGTCGATTTTGAGTGTGGCTCAACGACCAATAACGAAGAGCGCCAAAAACAAGTCGCGTTTTCTAATGGTTTCTTTGAAATTGGTACGCGCTTGCTAACCAAAAAAGACTCTGGTATTCAAGAGTTTGAAGACCTAAAAGGCAAAACACTAGTCACTACAGCAGGAACAACTTCAGAGCGTTATATTCGTCAGTACAATGACGAAAACAGCATGGATATCAATATTATCTCTGCCAAAGATCATGGTGAAGCTTTCTTAATGTTAGAGCAAGGCCGTGCCGATGCCTTTATGATGGATGATGTACTGCTTGCTGGCGAAAAAGCCAAAGCAAAAAATCCTGATGAATGGGTCATCGTTGGTGAGCCTCAGTCGTTTGAAATTTATGGCTGTATGATGCGTAATGATGATCCAGAGTTCAAAGCAGTGGTCGATGAAGCATTGGCTAACGTCTTTAGTTCAGGCGAGATTAACAGTATTTATGACAAATGGTTCTTGAACCCAATCCCACCGAAAAATGTCAACCTGAACTTTGAGATGTCTGACAATCTAAAAGCATTGATTGCCAATCCGCATGACAGTGCACAGCCAAAAGAAGCAGAGGCTCAGTAATTATTGTCCTTCAAACCTAGCTTGCTTACGTGTTCAGATGGGAAGTTATTGTCCATTTGGCACGTAAGATTTTCAATTGCTATTCGGAGAGACAAACCATGAATTATAGCTGGAACTGGGGTGTGCTCTTTGAGCATACGGGCATTGGTAGCGAGCTTTATATCCACTGGATGATTACTGGTCTCGGCTGGCTATTGTTAATAGGCAGTATTGCGTGGGCTATTGCTATGGTAGTGGGTACCATCTTTGGTATCATGCGTACCTTACCCAATAAGACTGCTCGTGCAATTGGTACGGCTTATGTCACATTTTTTCGTAATATTCCATTGTTAGTACAGTTGTTTTTTTGGTTCTATATTGCCCCAGGCTGGCTAACACCCGCGATACAAGAATGGTGGTATAAGGACTTATCTCCCAATACCTCAGCCATGTTATCAGCGAGTATTGGTCTTGGCTTGTTTACCGCGGCTCGTATCGTTGAGCAAGTACGTACTGGTATTGAGTCATTACCTGATGGGCAGGTCAATGCCGCTTATGCGCTGGGCTTTAGCATTCCTCAAGTTTATAAGGAAGTACTGCTACCGCAGGCTTTTCGAATTATTTTACCGCCGCTCAGCTCTGAGCTCACCAACTGCTTCAAAAATGCCTCGGTTGCTTCTTTAGTAGGTGTCATGGAGCTGATTAGTCAAACCAAAACCATCAGTGAATATACTCAAAACAGCATCGAGATCTATACTTACGCGACGATTATCTATCTGGTTTTCAATTTATCCTTGATTGCCATTATGGGTTTGATTGAGCGTAAACTACGCGTGCCTGGTTTGATTGCAGGAGGTCAAAAATGAATATGATGACCGAACTAGCCACGGCTTATCCTGGTTTAATGGGTGGTATGATTACTACCTTAAAAGTATTGTTTTTGGCGATACTTGGTGGTATCAGCTTAGGTACGGTATTGGCGTTAATGCGTTTGTCTGGTATCAAGGCGTTAGAGCTACCGGCAAAGCTATACGTCAATTACTTTCGCTCAGTGCCATTGCTGTTGGTATTGTTATGGTTCTATTTTGCTGTGCCAATGATTTATTTTTGGATCGCTGGTAAGTATTTGCAGTTAGATGCTGCGTTTGCTTCTTGTGTGGTTGCTTTTATGATGTTTGAGGCGGCTTATTTTTCAGAAGTGGTACGTGCTGGTATTCAGTCCATTGGTAGTGGGCAGGTCAATGCTGCTAAAGCATTGGGTATGACTTATGGGCAGACCATGCGTTTGGTGATTTTGCCACAAGCCTTTCGCAAGATGCTGCCGCTTATTTTGCAGCAATGTATTATTTTATTCCAAGATACTACCTTGGTATTTGCGATTGGTTTGACGGACTTTTTCCGTGCTGCTTACGTGCGCGGAGAGCTGATGGGTTTACTCACACCTTATATATTAGGTGCTGGTGCTGTCTATTTTGTGATTAGTGTCAGTGCTTCTATTGGTGTACAACAAATTCAAAAGCGTTTACGGTTCTAATAGCCTTTTGAGTGGTAATTTTAGAATTAAGTCTTTTATTAAACAATGATTGTTAATGACGATTATCAAGAATAATGTGGTTAGGAGCCAGTAATGAGCAATGCTGATACGTACGTAAATGCCTTTGGTGGACTGGTTACCAATAGTGGTCATGCTAGTGACGAGATGGTGGTTGAAATTGCTAATGTCAGTAAGTGGTATGGTGACTTTCAAGTGCTGACTGACTGTACCGCTCATGTGCATAAAGGGGATGTTGTCGTCGTTTGCGGTCCATCGGGCAGCGGTAAATCGACCTTGATCAAAACGGTCAATGGACTTGAGCTGTTTCAAAAAGGTGACATCATGGTCAACGGTATCTCTGTCGGTGACCCAAAGACCAATCTGCCTAAACTGCGCAGCCGCGTAGGCATGGTGTTTCAGCATTTTGAGTTGTTTCCGCATTTGACGATTATCGATAATTTGACAGTCGCGCAAATCAAAGTATTGGGACGTAAAGAATCCGAAGCCAAGCAAAAAGCCATGGCCTATCTAGACCGCGTGGGACTAACTGCGCAAGCGGCCAAATATCCAGCGGAGTTGTCTGGTGGTCAACAGCAGCGGGTAGCGATTGCACGTGCGCTAGCGATGGATCCTGTGGCGATGTTATTCGATGAACCAACCTCGGCGCTTGATCCTGAGATGATTCAGGAAGTGCTCGATGTGATGGTAGAGCTGACGCGTGATGGGATGACCATGATGTGTGTGACGCACGAAATGGGCTTTGCCAGTCAGGTAGCCAACCGTATTATCTTTATGGATGAAGGTCATATCGTAGAAAATTGTAGCAAAGATGAGTTTTTTGAAGGCGCGAAAAGTGAGCGTGCACAGCAATTCTTATCAAAGATTCTCAATCACTAACACTATATTTGGCTTTTTCATACTTTCAAGCGTCTATTAATAGGCGCTTTTTTTGTGGGGATAGATTGATATATTTAACTACGATATCGATATGGTTGACTGTATAAGTGAATAGCTGTTTACTGATACAATAACGGTCAATATTCTAACAATTAAAATAATCTATTATCTATATCGGAGCTAATATGAATGTAGAAAAATCAAATAATGGTATCGTCATTATTGGTGCAGGTTTGGCAGGCTGGCATGTGATCGATGCGATTCGTGCAAAAGACAAAGACATCCCGATTACTTTAATTACTGCCGACAGTGGTGACCGTTATCACAAACCAATGCTGACCATGGCGATTAGCCAAAAGAAAAGTGCAGCAGACTTGGTCAGAGCGACTGGTGTTGATGCTGCAGAGGCTGCAAATGTTAAGCTGCTTGCCAACACGCAAGTGACGGATGTTGACGCTAGCACTCAAGAATTACAACTGGTTTCTGCACTGCGCTCAGATCCCGTTTATACCAATTACGCTACGATCAGCTATGACAAGCTAGTACTTGCCATGGGTGCGCATCCTATTTTTCCAAAAAGCTTGCCAGAGGATTTGGTCTGGCACGTCAATCATATTGAGCGCTTTGGACAGTTGCAAGAAAAACTAGCCACTGGCAGTCAGCATGTAGCTATCGTTGGCGCGGGCATGGTTGGGACGGAGATTGCAGAGGACTTACTTAAAGCTGGTCATCAGGTGACATTAATTGATTTAAACGATGCGCCGCTATCACAAATGCTACCACCACAAGCGACGGCTCGTATCGCTCAAGCAGTGAAGTCACAAGGGATTAACTTTTTAGGCGGTTATCAAGTATCGGGTATTACTCGTATCAGTGATGGCACCAGTGAGGATAGTGATGGAAAACTAGAAGTTAGTTACGAGGCACTACCTTCAGCCACAAAAGGAAGTGCTGCTGTTAAGCCAATTGAACCACTTATGGTCGACCATGTGATTGCCAGTACAGGTTTGACAGTCAATGATACATTACCTGCTGCTGCTGGTGTGGAGTTTGATCGTCGCACGGGTATCGTGGTGGATGCGCCAACTTTGCGTACCAGTACACCTAATATTTATGCGATTGGTGATTGCATGTCTATCGATGGTGTACCGTGCCGTTATGTGGCACCGTTACGGGCGCAGGCTGCTACTATTGCTGATGATATATTGGGCCTAGACCATGCTGGTTATGCTCATAAGCCACCAATGATTCGCCTAAAAAACAAAGCTATTTCTGTCATGGTTACGGGTGTACCAAAAGCGATTGGTAACTGGCAGGTTAAGACAGAAAGCGATGAAGAGTTGGTGATGGACTTGCTAAATGATAGTGATGAGGTGAGTGCAACGGTAACGATTAAAGCGCCTGTAGTTCCTAAAGCGTAACGATTATAATGCGATCTTTTGACAAATTTCTATCGGATTATTATTTATAGACAATATCCTTTGTTAGATTCTTTTCTAGAAGATTTAGTTGAAAATCAGTATCAATATTTGAGCTAGCCACATTATCTATGATGTGGTTGGCTTTTTTTGTGTCAAATATTTGCCATGATTCTATCTTATGTTTCTCTGAGCGAGTATTTTATATTCTAATTAAATGATACATATTGTATTGATATTATTGACAGGCTTTCGTTTATGGCGTTATAGTAGCTAAACACTATGTACGACCTCATCAAGGAAGAAGGTTTGTATACAAGTGATCAATCAGTACCAAAAAAAGTAAAACGAAAGGACTCGTTATGACTCAAAATTATGATTTCGATGCGACTCATTTTGACTTCGATGCGACTCACATTGATTTTGATACTATTTTAAATAGCATTCCTAGTATCAATATGGGTGCACGATCAGCGAATGCACCACTTACCCAAAGCTATGATCAAGGTCCTGATGTACCGCTAATTGAAGCGACAATCGGTGATTTTTTTGATGCTATTGTCTCCAAATATCCTGAGCGCGAAGCACTGGTCGTCCGCCATCAGAATATCCGATGGACATATCGAGAGCTACAGCAACAAGTTAACCAGCTAGCCAGTAGTATGATTGAGATGGGGCTTGAGATTGGTGATCGTATCGGTATTTGGTCGCACAACAATGCCGAGTGGTTGCTCATGCAATTGGCCACGGCAAAAGTCGGCGTTATCCTCGTTAATATCAATCCCGCTTACCGTACCTTTGAGCTGCAATATGCCTTAAATAAACTGGGCTGCTCAGCGCTCGTACTGATGCGCCATTTCAAAACCAGTGACTATGCCAGTTTAATCCGTGAACTCTGCCCTGAGATTTATCATAAAGACTACACTCAGCTTGACTTGGTTGAGATTCCAACGATTGAGCGCATCATTTGGGTTGATGAGCCAGCATCTGAAGAAACCTTTGGCTTTATGCAAAAATTCTCTGCATGGATGAGCGAGGGCGATGCTAACGATCCGCGTGTTGCCGAGCGTCAAGCGCAGCTTAAAAACACCGATGCTATCAATGTACAGTTCACCAGTGGTACAACTGGTACACCAAAAGGGGCAACATTAAGCCATCGCAATATCTTAAATAACGGCTACTTCATCGGTGAGGCCATGAACCTTACTGAAGAGGACAGACTCTGTATTCCAGTGCCACTCTACCATTGTTTCGGTATGGTGCTTGGTAACTTAGCTATTCTCACGCATGGTGGTTGTATCGTTTATCCGAACGATGGTTTTGAGCCGTTGACAGTGTTGCAAGCCGTCGAAGAAGAGAAGTGTACAGGTTTACATGGTGTGCCTACGATGTTTATCGCCGAGCTTGACCATCCTGAGTTTGAAAACTTCGATTTGTCTACCTTGCGCACTGGCATTATGGCTGGGTCTAGCTGTCCGATTGAAGTCATGCGCCGTGTCATTGACAAGATGCACATGCAGGAAGTCACCATTGCCTATGGTATGACAGAGACCAGTCCTGTATCTTGTCAGACCAATGAGCACACGCCGCTTGATAAACAAGTCTCGACAGTAGGACTGGTACAGCCTGCGCTTGAGGTCAAAGTTGTCGATACAGATACAGGTGAAATTGTACCGCTGGGCGAGACCGGTGAGTTACTGACACGCGGTTATTCAGTGATGAAAGGCTATTGGGGTAGTCGCTTTAAAACGCGTGCCGCTATTCAGGATGAATGGATGCATACGGGTGATCTGGCCACCATGGACGAAGATGGCTATGTAAAAATTGTTGGTCGTAGTAAAGACATGGTGATTCGCGGTGGTGAAAACATCTATCCAGTAGAAATTGAAAATTATCTTTATCGCCATCCAAAAATTCGTGATGTGCAAATCGTTGGTATACCAAATGAGCGTTATGGAGAAGTGCTAGCAGCGTGGATTATTCCAAAAGAACCTGGTTGCTTGACGGAAGAGGAAGTTCGCCAGTTCTGTAGCGAGCATATTGCCCATTATAAAGTACCGACTTATTATCGTTTTGTGACCGAATATCCAATGACCATCACTGGAAAAATTCAGAAATATAAAATCATTGAACAAATGAAAGAAGAGCTAGGTTTGTAGTCAGATGATGACTTAACCTGTAATACTAAAGACTATTTCAGATCTGTTATATTGAAAATTATTATTATGAGTCAAGACTAAAAGAAAAAAGCCACTCGCATTTATGTATCTGCGTATTAAAGAAAAAGGGATGTCATGAGCGCTATCATAACCAGTAAACTGAGTCCAAACGCCGCTGAATTTCAGCAAAACAGTGCCGCCATGCAAGCGGTGGTCGATGACTTATATGGTCACTTGCGTAAAGTTGCCCAAGGCGGATCAGAGCGCGCACGAGCCAAGCATCTAGCGCGTGGTAAGCTGTTACCACGTGAGCGTGTCGAGCGTTTATTGGATGTAGGCACGCCGTTCTTAGAAGTGGCACCAATGGCTGCACATGATATGTATGGCGAAGAGATTCCAGCGGCTGGCGTGATTGCAGGTATTGGCCGTATCAATGGCATCGAGTGTATGATTGTCTGTAACGATGCCACGGTAAAGGGCGGCACGTACTATCCAATGACGGTCAAAAAGCATCTACGTGCCCAAGAAATCGCACAAGAGAATCATTTGCCATGCGTTTATCTGGTTGATTCAGGTGGTGCTAATTTACCGAATCAAGATGATGTATTCCCTGATAAAGAACATTTCGGCCGTATTTTCTTTAACCAAGCCAATCTAAGTGCGGCAGGTATTCCACAGATTGCTGTGGTTATGGGTAGCTGTACAGCTGGCGGTGCTTATGTACCTGCCATGAGCGATGAGTCTATTATCGTAAAAGAGCAAGGCACGATCTTTTTGGGTGGTCCGCCGCTGGTCAAAGCAGCAACTGGTGAAGAGGTCACCGCAGAAGACTTGGGCGGCGGCGATGTACATACCCGACTATCAGGTGTGGTCGATCATCTAGCGCAAAATGATACCCACGCGCTATCGATTGCGCGAAACATCGTTAGCCATCTAAATCGTCCTGCGAAAAACATCCCTAATCAAATCACACCACGTCCGCCACGTTATGACGCCAAAGAGCTATATGGTGTCATTCCAACAGACAAGCGCAAGCCATTTGATATCCGAGAAATCATTGCGCGTATCGTTGATGATAGTGCCTTTGATGAGTTCAAAGCACGTTTTGGCACTACTTTGGTGTGTGGTTTTGCTCATATCGAAGGGATGCCTGTCGGTATTATTGCAAACAACGGTATCTTGTTCAGTGAATCAGCACAGAAAGGTACGCACTTTATCGAGCTGTGCTGTAAGCGCAAAATCCCATTAGTATTCCTCCAGAACATTACGGGCTTTATGGTTGGTCGTAAATACGAAAACGAAGGTATTGCTCGCCATGGGGCCAAAATGGTAATGGCTGTGGCCAATGCAAAAGTGCCAAAATTCACGGTCATCGTCGGTGGTTCGTTTGGTGCTGGTAACTACGGTATGTGTGGCCGCGCTTACAGCCCGCGTTTCTTATGGATGTGGCCAAATGCGCGTATCTCTGTCATGGGCGGCGAGCAAGCAGCGTCAGTACTGGCAACGGTCAAGCGTGATAATTTTGATCGCAAAGGCGAAGCGTGGAGTGATGAGGACGAAGCGGCATTTAAAGCGCCGATTCGTGAGATGTATGAAGAGCAAGGTCATCCGTATTATGCCACTGCACGCATGTGGGATGACGGCGTAATTGATCCTGCTGATACCCGTCAAGTATTGGCTTTAGGATTAAGCGCTGCCTACAACGCACCGATTGAAGAGACGACGTTTGGTGTTTTTAGAATGTAATTTATATACACTCTTTATTGAAATATTATTGGCCAAAGGGTTGTTATGTCTAAATCTATTAAGGTTTTAACACTCCTGTTTGTGGTAATTGGATATGTTAATAGTGCTCATAGTGAGCTTGCTTTTGAGAAAATAAATAGCTATTCGGAAAATAACAGTATGATAAGTAACGACGAGTTGACAGAACAAGAGGTCATCAATCTGAAGTTGGATGATATACAAAAAAGAGTTGGATTTATTACTTCTTTATCAAATGAAGAGTTAGAGAATAATCTAGATGAGCTTGCTGCATGTCTTAATGCAATTCAAGAATTTTCTTTGTATTTACCTAAAAACTCAACAGTTCGTTCAGCGTCGGTTTACTTTGCTAGCGATAATCTCAGAGGCTTAGCGTTTAATGTTGTACATTATTTATCGGATAAAAATTTAATTGACTATGAATTAAGTGCTACGGATATCTATGCGAATATAATTCTGAACTTTTTCAACACGAATTATGCTTTAGTTGGTGATGGCATGATTAAGTCAGCAATCATCCATGAAAAAACGAACGATAATGAAACTAGTAAGAAAATATATTCAGCAATCTTAAAAGATTTTATAGTTGTTATTGAAAGATTAGAGTCTTCTGAAGAAAAAATAGATCAAAATGATGAGTTGTTCTTTGCCTTATCTTCCTTGGAAACGGCTTGTAAAAGGTTGATAGCGCTGAATCATCTAGATGGTGAGAATTCAAATGCAACTTCAGTTTTAAATCGTATTGAAGCATTGCGTAAAAAGTAGTTTTAATATATTGGAATACTTATGAACAATTATAAAAGCCTATTGGTTAAAGTGGAGCAGCACGTCGCCACTGTAACACTAAACCGTCCTGAGATACGTAATGCCTTTAACGATGAAATGATTGCTGAGCTAACCGATGCATTTAATACGCTTGGCGCTGATGATGACGTGCGTGTCATTGTATTAGCAGCTGCTGGCAAGGCATTCTGTGCAGGTGCTGATTTGAACTGGATGCGTGCCATGGCAGATTATAGCTACGAGGAAAACCTAGCAGACGCGGACAAATTGGCGCAAATGCTTAAGACTATTTACGAATGTCCAAAGCCAACCGTTGCGGCTATTCAAGGTGATGTTTATGCAGGTGGCATGGGATTAGTCGCCGTCTGTGATGTGGCCATCGCTGTGAAGATTGCTAATTTCTGCTTAAGTGAAGTACGTTTGGGGTTAGCCCCTGCAACGATTAGCCCTTATGTCATCCGAGCACTGGGTGCTAGAGCCTCGCAGCGTTATTTCTTAAGTGCTGAAGTGTTTGATGCCAAAAAGGCACGGCAGCTTGGCTTTATCCATGAGCGTGTTAGCGAAGAATGGCTGGCTGATGAGGTCGCTATATTTTGTAGCAAAGTCGTCAAAAACAGCCCTGATGCAGTCAAAACTTGCAAGCAGCTATTACACGATGTCGCTGATGCGCCCATCACTGATAAGCTAATCGCTGATACGGTAAAAGGTATCGCTGATATCCGCTCATCAAAACAAGGCAAAGAAGGGGTACAGGCGTTTTTGCAAAAACGTAAACCTGATTGGATGACAGCAGACTAACGATAAACAATAGATAAATGAGCAAATAGACAAGATGTCAAATAACAACGACAAGACACAGGGATAGTTATGTTTTCTAAAATTCTAATCGCCAACCGTGGTGAAATTGCTTGCCGAGTGGCTACGACTGCTAAGCGTCTTGGCGTCAGTACCGTTGCTGTTTACTCTGATGCTGACCGCAGTGCTAAGCATGTGGCTGTCTGTGATGAAGCTATCTACTTAGGGGGTTCGGCACCGAAAGACAGCTATCTCAAAGGCGATGCTATTATTGCGTTAGCGCTTGAAACTGGCGCCCAAGCGATTCATCCGGGTTATGGGTTTTTGAGCGAAAACGCTGACTTTGCGCAAGCTTGTCAGGATGCAGGACTGGTATTTATCGGTCCATCGGCTGATGCTATCCGCGCTATGGGCGGCAAGTCTGAATCCAAGCGCTTGATGGAAATGGCGGGCGTGCCGCTGATACCGGGCTATCATGGTGACAATCAAGATGCAGGATTTTTGCAGCAGCAAGCCGATAGTATCGGCTATCCAGTACTGATTAAAGCCAGCGCTGGTGGTGGCGGTAAAGGTATGCGTATCGTTGAAAAAAGCAGCGATTTTATTGACTTGCTAGACTCATGTCGCCGTGAAGCCATTACCAGCTTTGGTGATGACAAAGTGTTGGTTGAAAAATACGCCTTAAAACCGCGCCATATCGAAATCCAAGTATTTGGTGATACACATGGCAACTATGTGCATTTATTTGAGCGTGATTGTTCCGTACAGCGCCGTCATCAAAAAGTATTAGAAGAAGCGCCTGCACCGGGTGTTGATATTGCGATGCGTGAGGCAATGGGGACAGCGGCTATCGAAGCGGCTCGTGCAGTCGATTATGTCGGCGCAGGCACAGTCGAATTCATCGTTGAGCAGCGTGAAGACGCTATGAATTTTTATTTCATGGAGATGAATACGCGGTTGCAGGTTGAGCATCCAGTCAGTGAAGCGATTACGGGTGTCGATTTGGTCGAGTGGCAGCTGTTGGTCGCGGCAGGTCAGCCATTGCCAAAATCGCAAGACGATCTGACTATCAATGGTCATGCTATCGAGGCGCGTATCTGTGCCGAAAACCCTGATAATAATTTTTTGCCAGCGACAGGGACGTTATTCACTTATCAAAAGCCTGAGCATAGTACGTTTGTTATTGATAAAAGTGGCACTGATGTACGTATCGATGATGGCGTACGTGAGGGTGATGTGATCAGTCCCTTTTACGATTCTATGATTGCTAAACTTATCGTCCATGCTCCCACACGCGAGCAAGCGTTGGCGAGACTCGATCGTGCATTGGCGCAGACACGTATTGTGGGTCTGCCAAACAACGTGGCATTCTTATGTTATATTTTAAATACCGATTCATTTAGCAAAGCCAATCTCGACACGGCCTTAATAGAGCGTGAGCAAGACAAGCTTTTTGATCAGCATCCTATTGGGTTATCCACGCTTGCGGTGACAGCTATTACGCAACAGCTTGTGAGCGAAGCGACCACACAGGGCTCAGATCCTTTTAGTAAGGCAACAGGTTTCCGTGCTTATAGCGATTATACTCGTTCATTTAGCTTGATTTATGATGAGCAGGCTTATAGCGCTCGCATCAGTAATTGGCACAATGCGAGTTGTGCTGATAGCAAAAAAGGTGGTGATAGTCTCAGTAGCTTTGCGCTCGTTATTGGCAAAGAAATCTTAAATACGCAGGATAATAGCAATGTCAATGTAGCTGCGCAAACCGAAACGGTTTATGAAGGTCAGATCAGCTATGACAGCAGTGACGCGCATAATCATACCTTGTGGTTAGAGGGTGCGCGTATCAGTGCCCAAAGCTGGGTAAATAATGAGACTGTCCATGTGTTCACAGATAGCGGACGTGATGAAATTACACTTGTTGATATCATGTCGCATGTAGGCGAAGACACAGCAGCGGTTGGTAGCTTGAAGTCGCCGATGCCAGGGCAAGTGGTTGCCTTTAAAGTAGCGGTTGGTGATACCGTAAAAAAAGGTGAGCCACTGGCAGTCATCGAAGCCATGAAAATCGAACATACCATTACGGCACCGACGAATGGTGTGGTTGCAGAGCTATTGTTTGGAGCAGGTGACTTAGTCGCTGATGGTGATGAGCTATTACGTATCGATAGTGAAAGCGAATAGAAAAGGATAATAAGCATGAGCCATTCGTATCCAGAGCAGGTCAGAATCGTCGATGTCAGTCCGCGTGATGGACTACAAAACGAATCAACGACGGTACCGACTGAGGTTAAGCAGACGCTTATCAATGATTTGATTGCAGCCGGTGTCAAGAAGTTAGAGGCGACCAGTTTCGTTTCGCCAAAATGGGTGCCACAAATGGGCGATAACAGCGAGTTGCTTAATGCACTCGCGCCTACGCGGCAGACGGACGTTTGCTACTCGGTACTAGTACCTAATATGCGCGGCTTTGAAAATGCTATCTTGCATCGTCCTGATGAGATTGTCATTTTTGGCTCAGCCAGTGAAACCTTTAGCCAAAAAAATATCAACTGTAGTATCGATGAGAGCATTGAGCGTTTTGCACCAGTGGTAGCGGCTGCAAAGGTGCAGGGTATCAAGGTACGAGGCGTTATCTCTTGTACGGTCGGTTGTCCTTATGAAGGCGAAATTGATCCTAACCAAGTGGCCTACGTCACCAAACGATTGGTTGAGATCGGTTCGGAGCAGATTGGTATTGCCGATACAATTGGTGTTGGTACACCGCTCAAAGTGCAGCGTGCGTTACAAGCCGCTTTAGAATATGCTGATATCTCTATGCTATCGGGTCATTTTCATGATACTTATGGTCAAGCATTGAGCAATACCTTAGCGGCACTACAAATGGGTGTTAGTGAATTTGATACCTCGGTGGCTGGTCTGGGTGGTTGTCCTTATGCTAAAGGCGCAACGGGCAATGTCGCGACCGAAGACGTGGTGTATATGCTGCATGGCATGGGTATCAGTACGGGTATCGATTTGGATAAACTGATCGTAGCAGGCGAGCGTATCAGCGAGTTCTTAAAGCGCCCAAATGGCTCAAATGTAGCACGTGCCATCATCAATAAACGCCATTAATAAACGTCAGTCTTAAATAGAGTCAATCCACTATAAAAGTATGACAGCGTTAACCTCGCTTGAAGTATTCGATATACATCGACACTCGGTTGTCTTGTCATACTTTCACATTGAATTGACTAGGACATTAAAAGCGGTATCAAAAATACAATGGCTTTAAAAAACAGATTAAAATTCGAAATTTAAAAATATTAAAACACAAGGAAGAGTTATGAGTTTACCTGGATTGAATTTTCAGCTTGGCGAAGATATTGATGCATTACGCGATATGGTGCAGCAGTTTGCAACCAATGAAATCGCCCCACGTGCTGCCGAGATTGATAGCAGCGATGAGTTCCCAATGGATCTATGGCAAAAGATGGGTGACATCGGCCTACATGGCATCACCGTTCCTGAAGAGTACGGCGGCTCTAATATGGGCTACGTCGCACACATGGTCGCGATGGAAGAGATTAGCCGTGCTTCGGCATCGGTAGCACTGAGCTATGGTGCACACTCTAATCTTTGTATCAATCAAATCAAACGTAATGGCTCTGAGGCACAAAAACAAAAGTATTTGCCAAAACTGGTCAGCGGTGAATTCATCGGTGCCTTGGCAATGAGTGAGACGGGTGCTGGCTCAGACGTCGTTAGCATGAAGCTCAGAGCTGAAGAAAAAGATGGCAGCTATGTGTTGAACGGCAGCAAAATGTGGATTACCAATGGCCCTGATGCAGATGTGATGGTGGTCTATGCCAAGACCAATCCTGAGTTGGGTGGCAAAGGCATGACAGCCTTTATCGTTGAAAAAGGTATGGAAGGTTTCGGTACCGCGCAAAAGCTGGACAAACTTGGCATGCGTGGTAGTCATACTGGCGAGATGACCTTTAACAATGTGACCGTACCGAGCGAAAATATCTTGGGCGGTCTCAATGAAGGCGTTAAGGTACTGATGAGTGGCCTAGATTATGAGCGCGCGGTATTGGCCGCAGGTCCTATCGGTATCATGCAAGCGGTGATGGACAATGTCGTGCCTTATATCCACGACCGTAAGCAGTTTGGTCAAGCAATTGGTGAGTTTCAACTTATCCAAGGTAAAGTCGCAGACATGTATACGATACTGCAAGCAGGTCGCAGCTTCTTATATACCGTTGGTAAAAATCTCGACATGCTAGACCAACGCGGTGCTGGTCATAGCCGAGAAGTCCGTAAAGATTGTGCCAGTGTGATTCTATGGTGTGCCGAAAAAGCCACATGGATGGCAGGCGAGGGCATTCAAATATTTGGCGGTAACGGCTATACCAACGAGTATCCACTTGGTCGCTACTGGCGTGATGCCAAGCTATATGAGATTGGCGCAGGAACCAGTGAAATCCGCCGTATGTTGGTCGGTCGTGAGTTGTTTAACGAGACCAAATAATCCTAATAGGCATAAATAATTAGCTAATTTTTATCGAATTATGTTCACTATGAAACTAAAAATGTGCTACGTTATGTCTTTCATAGCGTGGCACTTTTTAATGACTTAAATAAAAGACTTTTATAATGATTCGTAAACGAAATACCAAGTTCGATCTTAATCACATAGCTTCCAACGATACAGCTTCTCTCTTTCTCAGTAATATAAAATCTATCGGTGCTTATAGCTTGTTAGTCACTATGTTTGCATTGTTTACGATGACAGCGAGTATAACGCCTGCACAAGCAGAAATAGTTGATTTGTCTAGTCCTGAACCCGTTATTAAGTTTGCTAGTCAAGATGCTAGCTGGTTGACACCGCCAAATTTTGAACGACTTGATCGTTTTATGCATTCATACTTAACTGATTGTTCGTATGACCAATATGGAAATGTTATCCAGTGTTATAGAACAGATTTAAAAATGGTTTTTTCCTTGCGCGTTGATACGCAAGGTGGTATCAGAAATGTAAAAGTGATTGAGAGTAGTGGTATAACAGATATAGATAGATGGGTGGCTAGAAGACTTAAATCAGCTCGTTTTAAGCCTTTTTTGAGAAAAGGAAAGGCTGTAGAAGGTAGGGTTGATATACCAATTACATTTGGAGCACAATAAGCGAGAAAAAATCAGACGTGTTAAACCAAAAAAGCAGAACGCCTCAGACGTCCTGCTTTTCAGTTTTTATTCTATAGCAACTGATAGCATAAGATGCAAACAATTGATTATCATTAAAATATTGTGTGAGACTACTTATATCATGACCTCTAAACTACATACCAAGCCAGACTTGAATACCACTTCTTCCTTATTAACCAACATAAAATCTATCGGTGCTAATAGCCTGTTAGTCACTATGTTTGCATTGTTTACGATGATAGTAAGCACAACGCCTGCACAAGCAGAGATAGTTGATTTGTCTGAATCAGAGCCAGTTACTCAAGTCTCTATTAATAATGCATCTTGGGTGAAAATGCCTATGTTTAGAATCGAACCTCATTGTATAAATACTATGAGTACTGGCACCAAACTCAATCTTTTGTTAGATGTATCGGTTGATAAGCAAGGCAAAATTACTAGTATAAAAATCATAAAAAGTAGCGGTAATCGATGCTTGGATAGAAGTGCTATCCAACAGGCAAAAAGGGGCCGAATGAAGCCATTTATGATTAAGGGGAAAGCAGTGCGAGCAAGGTTTAGCTTACCTATTGAATATACAGCACCATAGGCAGTAATAGAGAATTCAGATGTTTTTAAACTAAAAAAGCAGTACGCCTCAGACGTACTGCTTTTTTTTCTAACTTATGAAAGCTCATAACACCTGCTATTGGCTATTTACTATGATCAAAATATCGTGCCAGACCATTTAATAACAAGTCATCACGCAGGCGTACTGGACGGTTAACGTGCTGTGAGATGATGGCTGCATCACCACCCGTCATAATGACTTCAAAGTTGGGATGGCGATGGCTAATCTCATTGATGGCACCGACGATTGATAATAGTATGCCGCGATGTACCGCATCTTGTGTGGTCACACCTTGGCTGACACTATCGAAAGTCCCATTAGAGATGGTGATTTGCTTAGTACCAGAAAACAACGACTCACGTTGTAGGTAGATACTGGGGAAGATATAACCGCCCAAATGCTCAGCATGATCGATCAAATCAATCGTCACTGCTGTACCGCAGCCAATCACACACTGGCGCTTTTTCTTATCCACAGCACCTAGCATCTGTAGCCAACGATCACAGCCTAGCTGCTTATCATTATATTGACTATTCATTAGCGGGTGAGCGGCATCGACGTGGACGAATTTAAATGGAATATTAAGACGGCTTAAGGTCTCTGATACCTTGGCATTCAGCTCGTGACCTAGCACGGATGAGATACCAATAAAGTCAGGGGCAAAACGCTCAAAGCGATCCGTCAGACCCATCAGCAATTCGGCGGGTGACTGCAAATGTTGTTTGGCATCATGTGTGATTATCTGACCGATATCATCGGTGAGCCAGTATTTCAGGCGGGTATTTCCAAGATCAAGCCAGAGCATAAAATTCCCTTTAGTACTCGTTGATTAAACGATTAAGCCGTTTGAATAACGTCAATGCGTCCGGTAAAAAGAGCAGAAATCTTACCGTTATCTTGGCGCAATTGCAAACATCCATGTGTATCGATACCACACGCGTAGCCCGTGAGTATATTTGTTTGACTATTATGCTCTTGGGTCACACGTAATCGCAGCTCGCGCAATGCATCCATTGAGTCAAACTGCTTTAAAAAGCTGTCCAGATAATAACTATGTCCCGTTGATTTTTCTATACTTAGGCACTCAAAGCACGTCATTGCGCTCATTAGTGCCTGACTCATTTGCTGATAGAGTGCCCGCAAGTCTGTTATATAGTCGGTTTGTATTTTTGGCGATAGCGTCTCAGCAATATCTTGTAAGCTAATCGCTTGATAGCTCATACCTTCAGCGGTTTGTGCTGTGAGCTTGGGTGTCGCTTGCACATTAAGTCCCACACCCATCACTACGCCAATCAACTTGCCTGCTTGCGATACAGGTTCGATCAGAATACCTGCAAGTTTGTTAAACGGCAGCGTCTGGTTGTCTAATACCGTATTATGTACATCAGTGTTATCTAAAGTAGGCTGGCCTTGAGGTTGATGCTTGCTTTGATAAAAGCCCAGATCATTTGCCCATTTTACGCCGATAGGTGTTAGTTCTTGTACTAGCAACTGCTCATTTAGTAGTTGGATAACGGGCATTTTTGCTAGTTCAACACCGATGATTAGTGACAGTAGTCCGCTAACGGGCAAGTGTACAGGATGATAGAGAGATAGGTAGGCATTGCCAGGTGGTGACTGCCATGAGCGCCCATGTTGTCCACGACCAGCACTTTGGGTTTCAGCCGTTAGTAAGTGCATCTCGGTCGCATCTAATGTACCGTCTTGTATGGCGTCTATCAGCTCGCTATTGGTAGAGGCGCTACTCACGACATGACGATGATTTAGCATAGGCGAATGATTAAGTCGTAGTGACTTTGATGAAGCGTTAGATGGCTGGTTATATATCGGCATAAGTTTATTCTATTTGGGTGATGTCGCTGGGATAATCTTTGATATACTGGATGGTTTTCGATAGAAAGAAGTCGTCTAGACAGCATAAAGATTGGGTTGCGATTTGGCAAATGCAATTAAGAATATGCCATTAAGTGTATAAACAGGCAAATCAGTAAGATAGAAAATACCGTTTAAAATATAAGCAAGATAAAAGGTTAATTCGATGATGCTATATGTGTGGTTTGTGATTGCAGGAGCGTTCGCTGGTGTGAGTGCTGGATTGTTTGGCGTTGGCGGCGGCATGATTATTGTACCAGCATTGGTATGGATTTTTACCGCTTATGATTTTCCGCCAGAAGTAGTGACTCATTTGGCCATTGGCACGTCACTGGCGACCATCGTTGTGACCTCGATTAGCTCACTCACTGCTCATAATAAGCGCGGCGGCGTACGCTGGGAAGTATGGCGAAAAATGGCATTGGGTTTGGTCGTCGGTAGTTTGGTGGGCGCGGGTGTTGCGGACATGATTGACGGCAAGGTACTACAAGCCATTATCGGTGTTGGTGCGCTTTTAGTTGCGATAAAGATGCTGTTTTTCTCTAACAAAGAGCAGTTGGGCAAGCCGCTGCCACCTGCTGGTATTCAGTTTGGTGCTGGTACGGGGATTGGAATGGCATCGTCTATCTTCGGTATTGGTGGCGGTAGTTTGACTGTGCCGTTTTTGAATTGGGCAGGGCTTCCGATGAAGCAATCGGTTGGTACCTCAGCGGCTTGCGGTCTGCCAATCGCATTGGCGGGTGCGGCAGGGTTTGCATGGTTCGGTCAAGACGTGGTCAATCTGCCTGAGGGCACGATAGGGTTTGTCCATATCACGGGATTTTTATGTATTTCAGTGGCCAGCTTTGCGATGGCAAAAGTCGGTGCCAAGCTTGCTCATGTATTGCCTGCGCTGATGCTTAAGCGTGCCTTTGGCGTGTTGTTAGTGTTTGCTGGTGGGCAGCTGTTATTGAGCGGGATTGGGGTGATTTAACAAAATCACTAGTTATACTGTTAAGTTGATGCAGTTTTTATACAAAGGAGCACAAGTGATAATCATAAAACGTCAGGTTTTGAAGCTATTCATAGCTGCTACTGTTATACAAGGTCTAACACTACAACATGCGATTGCAGAAGAATGTACCAAGCCGCCAGTCGATGAAGGTATTTGGGCAAGCTGCGTAGAATCAGGCATCGCTATTGCACAAAAACAAGGCAAATATGGTTTGGTTAATAGTAGAGGAAATGTTATTTCTGATTATCAGTACGACCATATCAGTAAGTTTTCAGATGGATTCGCTATTGCTACCAAAGAGGGTAAATGGGGTTTTATTGATGAAACAGGAAAGCGCGTTATTCCTCTTGAGTACGATAATGCTTGGGCGTTTAAGGAAGGTCTTGCAGCAGTAAAAATGAATGGTAAGTTTGGTTATATCAATCAATCTAATAGCATGGTTGTGCCACCTGTTTATGACCAAGCGTTCGCTTTCTCGCAAGGGTTAGCCTTAGTCATAAAAAATGAAAAGTATGGTTATATTGATACACTTGGTCGTATTCGAGTACCTATAAAGTATGATGGGTTGTCACGTTTTGAAGAAGGGTTAGCCGTGGCGATAATCGATAACAAAATTGGTTATGTCAATACTGCGGGTGATTTGGCTATTGCTATACAGTTTAGTGAAGCTAAGTTATTTCATAAAGGTGTTGCTGCTGTTAATAAAGACTACAAATGGGGTTTTATTAATAAACTTGGTCAAACAGTGGTGCCTTTTCAATATGACTTACTGGTTAAAAGGTTTTCAAAAGAAACATTTTTGGTGCAAAAAGAGGGGAAAGATGGTCTTTTAGATGAAAGAGGTCAAGAAATATTTACGCCTCTTTATGATATTCAACTACCTCACAACGGTTTTGCTTTTATTGAAAAAGACGGTAAGTTTGGTTTGATTGACGAGCAGGGTTCATTAGTCGTGCCGATTGAGTACAGTGAGATTTACAGGCCAACGCCCGATATATCTATTGTAAAAACTGACGAGAAGGTAGGTGCTTATAACGCTAACGGTGAGCTAATCATACCGCTTCTCTACGATGATGTTTTAAAATTTTATAGTGACTTATTGGTTTTTGGCAAAGATGGTAGATTCGGTGTATTTGATGATACTGGTAAGTTAATGACACCTCTTATATATGATTCAGTTAAGCCATTCAATGAGTGGTTGTTAAAAGTTACAAAAGATAATAAGAAGGGATTGATCACCAAAAATGGCGATGTAGTTACAATGGTGGAGTATGATTGGATTAGGAAGTACGATGAAGAGTTTGTGACGGTTGAGAAAGATGGAAAAAAGAAACTGCTTACTAAAAAAGGTGAGGTTGTCAATACAACATATTTTGATAGTATCGCTTATAGTTTTCGAGATGGGTTAGTAAGTGTGAAAGAAGATGGAAAATATGGGTTAATGAACAAAGAAGGTCAGATTGTTATCCCTATAAAATACGATAGTGAGGTTCGTTTTTACGATGGTTTAGCAGAGGTTCAGATAGAAGGTAAACATGGATTATTGACTGATAAAGGCGTTGAGCTTACGCCTGTTAAGTATGATTGGATAAAAGAAATATGGAATGGTTTAAGGCGAGTCACAATAGATGGTAAGTATGGCTTTATAAATAGTAACGGTCAAGAGGTCGTGCCAGCAATATATGATAGTGTTTTTAGTTTCCCAGATGGTATCGTCGAAGTAGAGCTGGCTGGTAAACGTGCTCTTATTCATGTGCAAAAACGTAAAGAAACTGCTTTAAAGTATGAGGATGTTATTAGTCACTATGATGACATATACGTCGTTAAAGCTAATGATAAGTATGGTCTAGTGAATACACAGGCAGAAGAAGTAACACCCCTTATATATGATTGGTTAGCCGAGGTTGATGAAGGTATTTTTAAAGCTCAAATAGAGAATAGGTATAGATTAATAGATATAAATGGCAACTATATAACGCCCTCAATATACGATGAAATATCTGACTTCCAGAGTGGAGTTGCGGAAGTAAAAATAAAAGATGCTACTAGCTGGATTAACAGGGAAGGGCAACCAGTATCGAAAGCCACACCCTAGTTTATAGACGTAAGCTATTTATATAAGGACGTATTGTGACTAACAAAAAAAAATTAGCGATAACCCTCTTACTGATTATTGGATATGCTAATTATGGTGTTGCTAAAGAAGTATCAGTCAAAGAAGAGTTAACCAATAAATGTGGGTTCCTATTCAGTCTTTCAGAGTGCCAAAATCTGTTCGTGAGTCAGGCTGCTTATCTTGAAAATAGTAGGCATTATGATGAATTTGAGTCGTTCTCTAAAGGTTTAATTCGAGTGTCTAAAGACGAAAAATACGGATTGATTGATAAAAAGGGTAAAACTATATTACCTGTTGACTATGATTTTATAGGCGTTTTCTATGAAATTGACTATCTTGAGAATGAGAAAGTAAAGTTTATTAAAAAAGATGAAAAGCTAGGTCTTATTGATAAGCAAGGCGAAATTATATTGCCTATTCTCTATGACGATATTACTAAGTATCGTGATGACCTGTATGTGACCGAGATGAATTACAAGTATGGTTTAGCTGATGACAAAGGTAATATCTTATTGTCAACTGAATATGATAGAGTTTATCCGGAATATTACAATAACTCTGAAGAACTTATTTATGTTCAAAAAGATTTAAAAAAAGGAATAGTAAACAAAAAAGGAGATGTTGTTATACCACCTGTTTACGAAGAGATTTTTCTTGATACCGAAGACTTTATTCGGATAAAAAAGGATGGTATGTACGGTGCAATAAATCTAAAGGCAGAGTCGGTTCTTCCGCTGAAGTACAGTAGTATATATTCATTTATGCATGGTATTGCTCCTATAGAGTTAAACGAAAAATGGGGATTTGTTGACCCAAATGGAAAGACTACTATTCCTCATATTTATGATAGATTTGGCACGAGTAGATATGAGTTTTATAAAGTTATGATGATTGATAACTGGGGAATAATGAAGCCTAGTGGTGACTTACTAATTCCATTAGAGTATGAATCTATTGATATTCTTTCAGAGCAGTTATTTGTGGCTGAATTAAATGGCAAAAAGGGCGTCATTAACGAAAAAAACCAAATTTTAATTCCATTTATCTATGAAGGTATTAGTAATTTCTATGAGGGGCAAATAAAAGTTACACTCAAAGGAGAGTCTTTTAAAGTAGATCTAACTGGTCAAAGGGTAGAATAGTTATCTATTAACGATATTCAAGCTTGGTCAGTGATATACCCTAAAAACTCACCACAATTTCAGGTAGAATAGCCGCCTGTTTTTGCTAAGTTTACTGATTCTTCATGCGTCTAAAATCCCTAAAGCTGGCAGGCTTCAAATCCTTTGCCAATCCAACGACTTTTACCTTTCGCCATGGCATCACCGCCATCGTCGGGCCGAACGGCTGTGGCAAATCCAATGTCATTGATGCCATACGTTGGGTGCTGGGTGAGACTTCTGCCAAGCAGCTACGTGGCGGCGCGATGAGTGATGTTATCTTTGCTGGTACGCAAGATAAGGCAGCCAAAAGTGTCGCCAGTGTCGAGCTGACATTTGAGCATACACAAGATGAGCATACAGGTATTCGCCACGAGTTTAATTTGTACCAAGAGCTGTCCGTTCGTCGTCAGGTCAATAAAGAAGGACGCTCAGATTACTTCATCAATGGCACGCGCTGTCGTCGTCGTGATGTGGTCGATGTATTTTTGGGTACTGGACTTGGTGCACGTAGTTATGCGGTGATTGAGCAAGGCATGATTGGGCGAATCGTTGATTCCAATCCTATGCAGCTGCGTGAGTTTATTGAAGAGGCGGCAGGGGTATCTCGCTATCAAGCACGCCGTGAAGAAACACAGAAAAAACTAGAGAAAACTCAAGAAAATCTAGCCCGTCTACATGATATGCAAAGCGAGTTGGTCAGCCAACACAAGCGCTTGTCCAAGCAAGCCGCCAGTGCGCAGCGTTATGAAGAGCTGGCGTTAACGCTGGCTGATATCAAACAACAACTGGCCATTCAGCAGTTGTATCAAGCCAAGCATACTCAGCAGCAGCAGAAACTAGCCCATGAGCGTAGCACCGCTGCAGTCGCCACATTACAAGCCGATTATGAGACGCTAAAAGCGCAGCAAGAAAAGCTCGCCACGCATATTAACCAAGAGCAATGGCTCAAGGACGATGCCCAAAGCGCTCATTATCAGCAGCAGCTAGGCTATCAACAAGCAGAGCACGAGCTGAGCGATGCCAAATCACAATTGACCGTGATTGCGCAGCAACTTGCCAACTTAGATCAGCAGCGTGCGCAAGCAGTGGGTGAGATTAACCGATTAAAAGCAGAGCAAGCTGAACAGCAGGCTATCTTGGCAGATTTACGACCACAGCTCGCTGAGCTGACCGGTAAACGTGACATGCACAAACGCAATGAGCAACCGCTGCAGCGTGCATGGCATGACGCGCAAAACCAGCTATCACGGCTACAAGACAATGCCCGCACGCTTGAGCAGCAGCAAGCGATTAATAGCCAAGCGCAAAAGCGCCATCAGCAAAACCATGATAAATGGCAACGCCGCCAGCATAACTGGCAAAACCTATGGCAGCAATTACAGCAGTCGCTATCAGCGTCTGGCAGTAATGATGGCTTTGATAAGAGCTCTGATGAACAAGTACCAACGGATGCACAAAACTTACAGCAGACGTTAGAGACGCAAGTTGCTGAGCTAAACACACAATTACAGCAGATTGAGCGCCAACAAGAAAGCGTCGATGAGCGCCTGTCTGAACTACAACCGCAAGCGCATGAGTTGCAACAGCACTTGAATGCACAGCAGCGTGAGTTGAGTGAGCACGAGAAGCGTCACGCGGTGCTGGCAAGTGAGTACGATACGCTACATCAGATACTGCATCCGAAACCTCAACAACAGGCATCTGTCTCGACAGCTGGCAAGTTAGCAACTAGTAATCTAGAAGATGGCTTGGAAAGTAATGTCGTCAATCGTTATAACGAGCTAGCCATAACCAACTTGCGTGAGCAAATTGAGCTAAGTGAAAAAGGGCAACAGCACGCCGAATTACTGGATAGCGTACTGGCGTTATGGCTAGACAGTCATGTGTTTACAGTAGAAAAATCTAGCAAGACAGGTCGAGACGATTCTGAAAAATCCGATAGTCTATGGCACGTGCTTGAGCCTAATCTAACAGACATCGTTACTTATCAGTCAGCACAGAATGAGCAGGCCAATACAGAAGGTCGCTCTTCAGTAGAAAACCTTTCGGTAGAGAGTGGTCATAGCTTATGGTTGTCTGCCAATCAAAACAAGCCAAATGCAGAACCATGTATCAATCAGTTGCCAGACAGCTTAATTGATAGAGTTATCCCATTATCCCAGCTGATTACTCAGCCTGTATTGGCGCTGTGGCAGCAGTGTTATGTATATATCGCGCAAGTTGAGACAAGTGATAGCCAAGCTCATGAAGAACTTGCCAATATTTTAAAAGTACTGCCATCGTCAGCCATTCTGCTAACGACTGACGGTTGGCTGCTCAGTCGTCAGGGGACGATTAACCTGAGTAAATTTACAGGTGCGCAAGAAAATCAAAATGACAGCAACAGTCAGTTTTTAACCCAGCGTTTGCAGCAGCGTAATCGTTTGCAAGCATTAGAAGACTTGCTTGATGAGTTTGAAACTAAAATAGACGCGCAGCAAAAAGCCATTGCAAAGTATCAACGCGACTATGATGCGTTAACGGTCAATTTAGAAGAAACGCGTGCACAAGCAGATCAGCTAACCCGTGATAAACACAAATCTCAGCAGCAACTCACTACTCAGCGCGCCAATGCTGAGCGCTTGCAAGCAGACAGTCAACGATTAATGGTTGATAAAGCGGCACTTGAGCAAGAGCAGTTAGAGTTGGCGCAGGAGGAGCAAACGCTCAGTGATGAGCAACAGCATATTCAAAGTGAATTAGCAGCGCTGACACCCAAGATAGCCGATGCACGTGCATTGAGTCAGCAGTTACAGGCTGAGCGCAGTGAGCTAAATCGTACACGCCAAGCGGATGATGATGCGTGGCAAGCACTACAACTGCGTATTCAGCAGAGTGAGATGCGGTTGGAGCATAGCATTAGTAGCCTTGCGCGGGCGACTGCGCAATATGACCAGTCACTACAGAGCGAGCAGCAGCTAAAAGCGAGTCATCAGAAACAGCAGGATAAGCTACCAAACTTGCAGGCAGCATTACAAACAGCGCAGACAGCCCGAGATAAGCAGCAGGTGCTATTGACCGAACGAGATAGCGCATTGGCGATGCTAAAGCAAGACTATGCTCAGCAGCAGACAGCGTTAGACAGTTTGCAAGATAGGTTACAAAATCAGCAAGGTCAGCTTGCAAATCACGCTACTGAGTTAGCGCTCAGTATGGCGCGTTTGGACGATGCGAGCAGCCATACTCATGAGGCGTTAGAGGCTTACGAGAAAGTGAGGGCGGGACACAAAACGGAGTCATCTATAGCCCAGCACCCTCAACAAGCAATGAGCGTATCAAATTTACTGGCTGATTTTATCGCGCATGACCGCCGTGTGCGTCCAGATAAAATCGCAGAGCTAGAGTCTGAACGCGCCACGCTTGAGCAGCAGTTAGGCAAAATCGGCCCAGTCAATCTAGCGGCAGTAGCAGAGCTGGCCGAGGTCAATGAACGCCTAGAGCCATTGGCGCAGCAGACAGCCGATATTGCGGCGAGTATGCAGACGCTGACGGCAGCGATTGAGTCTATTGATGAGACGACCAAGACGCTGTTTATGCAGACGCTAGATGCCGTTAATACTGAGCTTGCTAATTTGTTTGCCAAAGTCTTCGGCGGCGGGCAGGCAAGTCTGACATTGAACACGGACGATATGCCAGATAACATTCCTGCTGAAAAGTACAAGTCAGAGCAATGGCGGGCAGGGCTTACCTTAATGGCACAGCCAAAAGGCAAGCGTAATAGTCGCCTTGCTGTATTGTCAGGTGGTGAGAAAACGCTCACCGCGCTAAGTTTGATTTTTGCAATATTTAAGCAGCATCCAGCGCCATTTTGTGTACTCGATGAAGTCGATGCACCGCTTGATGACGCTAATGTCGAACGCTTTACCAGTTTGATTCATGAGCTAGCAGATGATTTGCAGTTTATTTTTATCAGTCATAATAAACTAACGATGCAAATCGCTGATGAGCTAAAAGGCATTACTATGCCAAGTGCAGGTGTTTCTACGTTAGTTAGCGTCTCGCTAGATGAAGCAGCACGCTACATTACTGAGTAACCAAATAAAACTACTGAATAGCCAAATAAATTGATAACTGGCAAGCCGCTGCTAGTGGTATAGTTATAGGGGATAAACGACTAAATTGCTACGGTGTGACCCTCTTTAAATGTACCACCTGCAGTTCGCTGCCTTGTATTCTTTTTAGCATTCTTTGACTATATATTCAATTATATATATTTGGTCGCCTATATACTTAGTCATCTATAAGTTAGATATGCTTTCAGGGCTGTTTAGTGAAGTGCTTATAGACGGTCGTTCGGCTTGTTTGAATTCAAATGATAGTGAGATGATTATATCGCCAAGGTTATCACGTTACGCAATTATGTCAGGCTGACGGTAAACGATGACTATATGATGACGATATTAATTAGCCATGCTAGACTATTGCCAATTATTCCCTCTTGTGTATTCCCTTTTGTCATATATTAGGATGTATTTCTCATGACCGCTATTCAGTTTATATTGATCGCCATTGCCGCATTTATTATGCTTGCAGGGTTGTTTATGGTCATTCGTAGCTTTAAGCGTCGCAAACACGCCGAAACTACTGCGGTCAACTATGATAAAAATGGTATTCCTATCATACCGCGTCATGAACGAAATATTGTCGATCAGCCTGATTTTGATGACACAGTCGCTGGTGAGACCAGTATTGGCCCTGACCGTGAGTATCTAAATGCGGTGATTGAAGAAGAGCCGTCAACCCATAACGACGCCAATGCCAATATCTTGCAAGGTCAAGGTGCTGCCAATCATGATATTAATGCTTATACGAACGACACCGAGTATGCAGGCTGGCAAGCAGATCAGCAGCGCAGTGACGATGTTGAGTTTGTCGCAGCTGCTGAACAGATGCATATCGAGCAAGAGCCAGATGCATTTTCTAGCTTGATGTCGGCGACTGATAGCTTGATGCCGTCCATTGATACAGTAGAAGAGCCGAGTTTTGATGATAACAGTCCGATTCTCGATCAGCATTTATCAGAGCCTGTCGATGAAGCGCAGAATGGCCCACTCATTAATGCCAAAGACAATATCAATATTACTATCTTGCCGCATCAATATCGCGACCGCCCAACCGCGATTATCCGTGGTCGTGATTTATTAAAATTGATTGATAAGTATGGTTTGCGTTATGGCGCGATGAATATGTTCCATCGCTATGAGCAAAAAGACGGCACGGGCATGCTGTGGTTTAGCATGATGGGTATCACAGATAGTGGTATCGCACCGTTTGATCCGCATAGCGTTGCGACCAATACTTATAATGGTGTGGTGGTGTTTTTATCATTACCGCATCCACAAGCCGTGCGCAGTTTCGATAGCATGATGAGTATTGCCTATATGATGGCAAGTGATTTGGACGCGATTATCCTGGATGAAGAGAACGAGCCAATCACACCTGAATACAAACAGCAGCTACGTAATCAAGTCCGTGACTATGAAGATTAAGCAATAGCGCATAAAAGCGGATTGTTACTATAAAATTGCGTGACAACAGTATTAAAAAAGGCAAATAGCGATTAACGTTATTTGCCTTTTTTAATGCGCTCTCATTTCTGCAAAATATTATCCGAGCATCCTTCAAACTTGTTATCATATCGACATCTTGAATTGCAAACAAAAGACGCCGACTATGACTGACTCTATCTTACCAACTACTGCTCATAACGATATCGTTGTGCAAATGCGCACGCTGATTGATGCTCTAAAGACGCACAACTATGCGTATTATGTACTAGATAACCCCATCTTAGAAGACAGCGAATACGATCAGTTGCGTCGTTCTTTGGTCGCATTAGAAGAGTCACATCCAGAGCTTATACAGCCAGACAGTCCGGTTAATCAAGTGGGCGACATGCCATTGTCTGCCTTTACCCAAGTGACCCACGATATTCCTATGTTATCTCTGGGTAACGTCTTTGACTATGACGAACTGCATACGTTTATGCGCCGCGTTAATGACCGTTTAAGTGATGCGCAGCAAAATCCTGAGTATGAAATGGAGCTAAAGCTTGATGGCTTAGCCGTGTCATTAAAATATGAGCATGGCAAATTTGTGCAAGCCGTTACGCGCGGTGATGGGCAAACGGGGGAAGATATCACCCAAAATGCCAAAACCATTCGTAATTTGCCATTGTGGATAGCTGATGCCGCTGACATCGAGCTGTTAGAAGTGCGCGGTGAAGTACTGATGCCCAAGGCAGGATTTGATCGTCTCAATCGCTTAGCAGAAGAGAATGAGGGCAAAACCTTTGCCAATCCACGCAATGCTGCCGCTGGTAGCTTACGTCAGCTAGACCCAGCCGTAGCCGCCAGTCGTCCACTCGCATTCTATGCTTACTCTATCAATCAAGGCCTACCTGAGACCATCGACACTCAGTCAGCAGGCTTGGCTTGGTTAAAAGGCTTGGGCTTTACCGTCAGCGCGGTGGAAGTGGTCGCAAATCCACGCGCCGCACAAACCTATTATGAGTCAGTGATTGAGAGCCGCGCCAGTTTGCCGTTCGAGATTGATGGCATGGTCATCAAGGTAAATAGCCTTGCGTTACAGCAGCAGTTAGGGTTTCTGTCACGTGAACCACGTTGGGCAACCGCTTATAAATTCCCTGCCGAAACCGTCATGACGCGTCTAAACGATATTGAATGGCAAGTCGGGCGTACAGGTCAGATCACACCAGTAGGTAAGCTCGAACCTGTCAAAGTGGGCGGCGTCACCGTCAGTAACGTGACTTTGCATAACTTTGGTGAGATTCAGCGATTGGATGTGCGTGCAGGCGATATGATCAGCGTACACCGTGCAGGCGATGTCATTCCGAAAGTCACCCGTGTGTGGCATGACCAACGTCCAGTAGACTCTACACCAGTGACACTACCTGCTACTTGTCCAGTATGTGACTCGCCTGTGGTGCTGCCTGAAGACGAAGCATTGGCACGTTGTACTGGCGGCTTGTTTTGCCCCGCACAGCAGCAAGAAGCGCTGATTCACTTTGTTTCGCGTCGGGCGATGGATATCGATGGGCTTGGTGCAAGTTGGCTCATTAGCTTCTTTGAGCATGGTCTGGTCAAAACGGTCGCTGATATTTATCAGTTGCACAATCATGCAGATGAAATGGTCACCTTTGAAAAACTGGGTGAAAAATCGGTACAAAATATCATCAACGCCATTGAAGCCAGCAAGCACACAACATTGCCTCGTTTTATTTACGCACTTGGCATACGCGGTGTGGGTGAGGGCACGGCGCAAAACTTTGCTCAGCAATTTGGTGACCTCGATAGCCTAATGGCTGCGAGTGTCGAAACCCTGATTAAAACGCCTGATGTGGGAGAAATTACTGCCGAGCTTGCTTATGAGTTTTTCCGTGCACCGCACAATATCGAGGTGATTAATTCGCTACTAGAAGCGGGCGTGTATTGGGACAAAGTTGAAGCCACTTCATCAGAGGGTCTACCACTCGACGGGCAAACGTGGGTGATTACGGGTGCATTGAGCAGCATGGCACGTGATGAAGCCAAGGCTAAATTGCAGGCATTGGGTGCAAAAGTATCAGGCAGTATTTCTGCTAAAACCACGGCATTATTGGCAGGCGAAAAAGCTGGCTCAAAAATGGCGAAGGCTGAGAAACTGGGCGTTAAAGTGGTGGGTGAAGATGAGTTTTTGGCGTTGGTTGGGGATGAGAACCGTTAAAAAATTGCACTGCAATTTTAGGTTCGCAAGTGAAAATCCCTTAGAGGGGATTTTCTGGTTAGGTCATACTTTAATAACATGCTCGTTCCTAGCGCAAGAGTAAAAGATAAAGATTTAAAAGCATGGCCTCAGCATTGAGTTCTTTCAAAATGGGCAAATATGCGGGTCATGAGCCGTTATTTTTTTTAATGGTTCATTTAGTGCTCGTTCCTCTGGTTACTTCTGAAAATAAATGTGGAGTAGACTCTATGACTGTAAGATAAGTGATGAACAGATGGAGTTTAGCCAATCTGTATCTATTAAAATAGTATCAGGTTTTCATTTAATTGATAGGCGTTACTTACTTGAAATCTTTTATAGAACTCTAAAAAATCATTGGGATTTCTTATATTCCCTAGCAAATTTCTTTTTGCAAGAGCTACAAACATAGCAATTGAATAAGCTTGACAGTTAATTGATTTTTTAGGGTTGAATTCAATATCAGTAAAGGTTTGATATTTCATTAATTCATTATGAAACTGGACATTTTGATTTAAGGCATTAATATATAACCAGTCATAAAATGCTGTTAAAGGATTTAATTTCCATTCAGTATTATGAAATTCAAACCCGATTAATTTTCCTGAATTTCTTAATCTTTCATCTCTTTTAGCTTGCTTTGAGGTCATTTTTAATAAGTCAGTGTAAGCACCGCCATTTTCAAAAACCTTGCTGCTTTGAAAGGCACACTCTACACTGTAAGTCTCTTTCGTAGTTTTATCAGTTATCATCAAATTAAAAGCACTAAGAGCCACACCTAATTCTTTTTTGGACTTACTGGAAACTTCTAAAATACTATCAAAACCATATTTCTCTTGAATTGAATCATGAAGCTCATCAATTGACTTCTGTTTTTGCGCTACTGAAAATCCTGAGTGATATTTAAACTCTACCATTTCAGTTTTGACAAGAAACTCATTTTTAGATTGGGGAATGTACGTTGGTCTGTGAGCCATACTTTAGTCCTTTTTGAAGCTTATTGATTATTCAAAAGCCAATCTCTTTTTCCAAAACCCTGATCGCTACCAGAAATTACACGAAATTTGAATTGGGAAAAATTATCTTCAAAGTGTTTTAGATGCTTATCGTCCTGTAATTGACAGGCTATTATTGCATTAGGGGGAATATGATCAAATACAATCACCTCTGCCTGAACATCAGTAGGAAATTTATCTTTTAAGTAGTCTTCTCTAGTTACGACTCCATTACGAGTTTCAACCTTTTCTTCAAATAGCGAAAGAAATGCGTTATAAGTCATGAACTCGTTTAATGATTTATTTCTATAGTCTCCAAAAGCAGAGTTAGTTTGGAAAAAGGCACAGTCATGATTTAATATAATCTTTTTGGCATCCAGAAGAATAACAGCCCAAGACTCAATATCTTTACGCTGCATTCTCTTACTATAAAACATTTGATCGTTAGGAAAAGAGAGTGATAAACAAATGCCATTTTTCATATCTTCAAATCTTTCATCATCTGTCCATATAGTATCAGGTAGGTTCTCGTCTATATAATCTCTAGGGTATAATCCATTATCTAAAATACTTTCAAGATTATTAATCGGCGTAAAGTGGCAAAGAAGCGTAATACCCCGAGACCCTATTATATTTTCAATATTAAACCTATGATAAAACTTATTTTCCGCATACTCTGAAAGCCGTTTGTCCAGTAATTCAACAAGTTTTTCTTGTGATGATGTTAGAGGGATACATTCAATATCTTTTAATGATTTGCTGTCGCTTATGATGCTATCCCAAAGTTGCTCGATTAATACCATACGCTCTGAAACTGGTAGTTTTTCTAAAGATAGTTGCACATTAAACTCCTTTTATTCAAGTGCTGTTATCCTGACAAATCCTTCTTTAATTATATTAAGGGTGGTAGCCTATAGTCAAATTCATATAAATCCGCTACATCGTCATCCTCGCTGACCACACTAATGTATAGCTTGCACTCGGTTTCCTTGTATCGAAATTATTTGAACTCAACTATATTATGTATTTGTTATTCATGTAGAATTGAAAGGTGGTGTAATAAACCATTAAATCATTAAACCATTAAACCATTGAAGAAAATTGAGCTAAGTTTGAAGTCTTACACGACAACATAGCTATCTACTTTAATACAAGCTACTCCACCATCTCATTATGCGCCTTCACATCACTTCTCTTACCATTTGGCTGAATCACGATAGGTAGTACCAATCCTTCAGCAAAGTCATCAGACAGCACATAATCATAGCGACTGGTAGAGACATCAGGTGTGGTATGAATGCTTGCTCTACCAGCTAGAGCAAATGTTTGTGGCTTATCGATGTTGATTTGAGTCTTTCTATTTTGTATCTAAGAAATGTCGTGTTATTCAATTATAAATTTTTTTTATCGCTTGTGAGAGCGTACTGTCAAACTAGGATAGTTGAGAATAAGTGTTAATATAAGCGTAAATATCACTATAGAACAATACTCATGAAAAACAATACCGAAACCAGTAAGTTTTTAAGCTATATTTTGCGACATGAGCCGGACGCCATAGGTCTGGTACTTAGCAGTGACGGATGGGCTAATATCAATGAGCTGATTCAATCAGCCAATACATCAGGTAATAATATTACGTTAGAGCAAATTTATTCTATCGTAGAAAGTGATAAGAAAGGCCGTTTTTCAATTTCTGACGATGGTCAGTATATAAGAGCTGTACAGGGTCACTCTTTAAAGACGGTAGACTTGAATCTGAAAGAAACAACGCCTCCTGCAAACTTGCTTCATGGTACGGCTCAACGTTTTATAGAAAGTATTCATAATGAAGGGCTCCTATCTCAAAAAAGACAATATGTCCATTTGACGGAAGATTATGATACCGCAATAAAAACAGGCATGCGTTATGGCAAGCCTGTTGTATTGAATATTGATAGCCGTAAAATGCAAGAAGAGGGTTATAAGTTTTATCAAGCGGAGAATGATGTTTGGCTTACTTCGACAGTGCCACTAGCGTATATCGCTATTCATAAATAGTATGAATAGTAATCTCCTGATAAACAAAATTTTTGAGCATGAGAGACTCAATGTAGTAAGTGCTTTTGCGCCCTAATTTATCTTTATTCAGGCCTGAGATTCTGCCTAAAACATATAAGTCGTCAAGTCATATAAATCATGCTATGAAGTCTGTGACAATGTGTAATAAACCTCCCACAAGAAATACGCTGATTAGTTAGCATAAATTTTTAGGTAATTACCGCAATGCAAAAGACAGTTTTTTTGATAAAAAAAGTGGGCAATATGATAAAAAATCTACTGCTTTATGCTGGAAGTATCATCACAATAATTATGACTTGTGCCCTCCTATATACTGTTTTTGCCTTTACGTATTATCCTAAAAAAATGCAGAATTTTTGTGATTCCATTAACAAAGGTGATTTAATACAACATATCAAACAACAAGCTTACGACAATAATTTTGAATATTCAGAAAACATTCAATCCAAAGTCTTAATATCTGATACTAAAACGATGGGACGGTCGACTTGTTCTATTGATTATGAAGACAATGGACAAGTATCTAATACATCGTATATG
>NZ_JBQSVL010000030.1:0-35813 GCF_052376215.1 Psychrobacter sp. AOP7-B1-24 | reverse complement strand
TAATAATATTGGCATGTGGATTGGCTAAGATATCCGTATTCATTTCATCACATTCCACACGATAGATAGTGTTAGCCCCTCGATAAATATAAGACAAATACTCACTGTCTAGTAACGGATCGATATTGGCATAAACAGGTTTGACATGAGCCAGCACTAATACTCTGTCAGGGCGACCTATCACGGCATCGACATTATCAGGATCAATAGAGAAAAAATTCGGTATTTCACTATTTTCTATCAACTCTAACGCCTCTGGATCATCCCACACTTGCTTAGCACCTGCAGGCTCCTTCATTTGCATTATCCATGAATCATCTTGTTGACTGACTTTGATCTGGGCAGGCTCATCATTACTGATCGTATAACATCCCTCAAAAATAGAGAGATCTACTGATTCAGACACTTCTGCCCCAAGCTGCGGAGCATCATCACACGCGCTCAAAAACAGTGCACTACTCACAGTAACACTGAGGATAAGACTTTTATAAAACACGGTTGAGCGTAAGGACATAATAAGGTTATCCTGCATTCATGCATTAGACTGTTATGAAAAAAATGATAATTGAACAGTAGTGTTGAACATATTACTAGGGTGTGTCCTCGTTTTAAAAATGCTGATAAAAATGAGATGAGTTGCCGTAAAACAAGCAAAGTAGCACAGATAATATCGAGATATTAGCCAGCTGCTTGACACTGTTTGGCAAGATTTAGCCATTTTTAACCCATTTAAATGACTATCGATTGAACTAAAAACACATCCCCGAGCCTGCGATCATTTATCTTATAAGGCTTATGGCAAGCCCACTTATTTTAACAGAAAATGTAAAAGTTACTATGATGATATGTGCTTTTACGATTTTGTGCGTTACGACTGTCCATCTTAATGGTAGATTTGTTATACTCAAACTCAGCATATAGAGTGATATAGTCAAATCTATATCAATACACTACATCATCACTTATTAGGTCAATACTGTTTTATGTCAGACAATCGCACCTCGGCGCCACCATCCAATATGAATAATACGATAAATCCATTGGCGGCCAAACCAAATACGACAGTGGCTTATACTGACGGTGCCTGCAAAGGCAATCCTGGTGCTGGTGGTTGGGGTGCACATCTTATTTTTAGTGATGGCCGTACGCAAGATTTATACGGCGGAGAAAAAGAGACCACCAATAACCGTATGGAGCTGATGGGTGCGATACAAGCACTCACTCATAGCCCTCACGAGCAACAACTTGAGATTTGGACAGACTCCAGCTATGTCAAAAAAGGCATTACTGAGTGGATTGAAGGTTGGAAGAAAAGAGGCTGGAAAACAGCCAGTAAGAAACCGGTCGCCAATCAAGATCTTTGGCAACAACTGGATACTCTATGCCAACAACGAGAAGTAGATTGGCACTGGGTAAAAGGTCATGCTGGACATGCAGGTAATGAAAAAGCAGATGAGTTGGCAAACCTAGGTGTGACCTCCAGTAGTGAAGATGTATCAATGATAGACTCACCAGATACCGCTAAAAAAAAAGCACAAATAATGACCAGTGAAGCACAAGAACCATCTAAGGATGACTGGCTAAAGTTCGATCCACTCGGCTTAGATGACTTCGAAGACGAGCTATTAGATGAGGACCCATTAGACGAAGTGTTAGTAGTAGCGTTGCCAAACGATTATAATGATAAAAATAATGACAGTAATACAAGTAACCCGGATATACATACAAAAACGAATGACTATCATGATAATGCTAGCCAACCAATGAGTAATACAGCGATGCCAGAAGCTCAAACGCCCCTGACTGATGCAACGAGCCATAACCTTATGTCAAATATGGATACTGATTCAAGTATAAATAATACAGAGAATGATGCACCAAAATTCGATGGTGATACCAGCCGTGCCAATCCGCATTTTAAGCCGCTGTTACCTAAGCCCATACACCGCCACGAATCTAACCGCCAGCTCATTATGGATACTGAAACCACAGGTCTCGATCCGTTAAAAGGCGACCGAATCATCGAAGTGGGTATCGTAGAAATGGTCGGCCGTAAATTTACTGGCGAAAAGTTACACGTGTATATCAATCCAAAGCGTGGCATGGATGAAGAAGTCATTCGCATTCACGGTATTTCTGAGGCGTTTTTAGCCGATAAACCCACATTTGATCAAGTTGCCCAGTCGCTTTATGATTTTATGGACGGTGCCGAAATCATCGCTCATAATGCCACGTTTGATATGAACTTTTTGAATATGGAGTTCGCCAAAGTCGGTCTGAATGATTTTTCTGAGCGCGTACAAGTGACTGACTCACTAGTCATGGCCAAACATCAGTATCCTGGACAAAAAAACACGCTGGATGCACTGGTACGCCGTCTAGATGTTGGTAAACAAGATCGTACCTTTCACGGCGCCTTACTAGATTCAGAAATTTTAGCTGAAGTATATTTGGCAATGACTGGTGGGCAGGTCACGCTAGCCATTGAAGAGGACACACAAACCGATGATGGTCAGACAGCCCATGCTAATTTTGCCAATCTAGCAGCCTTATTATTAGAATCACCCATGAATAACCATGCCAACCAAAACTGGTACACTTCGCTGGCAGAAGATTACCCTGAGCTAAAAAACTATATGTAATCGTCATTTAAATGACTTGCGATATCGACTTTTGTACAATATAGTCTTGAGTATCATTATATAAAGCGTTAAAAGATCACTAATAAATTAATAAATACTTTTTTATCATTGTTGAAACCATCACCATTAGCACATTATGGAACTCTCCTATGGACCAGTCTGCTCAAATGAAATTAGCCGCCCCAACGCTTAGTGTTACTGACTTCAATCTACCCTCACTACATTTATTACATGATGAAATCATCGTTACTCTAAAAGATACTGAAATTCATCTGAGTGAATTTAATGATGACAACACTCAGGCGCCTTTACTATTAGATTCTATTATTGTGTTGAAGCAGCTGTCCTGTATCTTTAAGCTTATTTCTTTAGTTGGTGCAGAAGCTTTAAATATTGCTATCGTCGATGGTTTACAACGACTGTATGATAATGGCGATAATAATGATACCGATCTGATTATGGACTTATCAGAAGCTATCATGACACTAGATCGTTATGTCGAGTTTGTATTATTAACAGAGTCAGTAGAGCCTACTTTATTACTGCCTGTTATCAATAAACTCAATGCTCATGGACAAGTGACAGCCATCACAGCAGACTATTTTTCAGCATTTGGTAGCAGTAGTGTCATCATTGCCAATCCTGAAAAAAACTTTCAGCCGCTTAACGAACTCGGCCTAGATAGTGAATTGTTAACCTATGCTTATCGTAGCGGTCTTGGTATCGCGCTACTGAATCAAGATGGCAATGTTAGCCCAGACGATCAGCAAAAACTTGATGCCATGAGTGCAGCCTGTGCATTGGTCGCATCAAACAGCAGTAGCTTATTTTGGCAAGCAGCCACGGCAGCTGTCACTGATATCGCAAATATCTTACCGCTAAATCTGAGCCAGAAACATACGCTCATCTATCTAGAACAGCAGTTCCAAAGCTACTTGCCGGTAATGGATACACGTTTTGCGGACTTAGTCAATTTTGCTTGTCAGCGTGACAATGATGCCGCGCAGACACTGCGTGAGCAATATGCCGATAATCAATTAGACGCGTCTCAGCTTGAGCAAATGAAGCGTTTCTTGTTCGGTCCTAATCGCAAGCTGACCGATACCTTGAACACCATTATTCAAACTCAAATCAATACTATCAAAGAAAACGTAGACAGTTATGCACGTGGTGACTCTATCAACCCTGTTGATGTGCAGACAGCACAAATTTTTGAAGATCTCGCGGCATTGAGCTCGGCACTACGTTTGCTTGGTCTCACCAATGCAGCCAATAGCCTCAGCACAGCAGCAGAGGCTGTCAATAATTGGCAAGCACCTACACCTGATGATTTCGATCACTTGCTACTGGCCTTGATGCAGGCTGAAAATGCCGCTATCTCAATGGCAGAAATGCACACTCCAGGCGCAATCTACTTACCATTGAATAATGCTCATATCTCATTGCATCAGCTCAATACTGCACATGATACGTTGATACAAGAAAGTCGTAGTGCCATCGCCAGTGCCGAGCAGGCCATCAATGATTATTTGGCAGAGCCGGAGCGCGATATACTCAACATTCAAAACATACCGGAAATGATGCGCCAAGTCTCAGGGGCGGTGCGGTTTTTACAATTACCCACTCCTGCCAGTATGCTAAGCCAATTAGCCAACTATCTAGAACAACGTATCGAAGATGAACAACCTATCGAAGAAGATACACTTGCCTGTATTGCTGATGTCATGATGGCTGTCGATCATCATTTAGACGGTTTTGAAAACAATCGCCCTGTTAGCAAACAAGCACTTGATGTCGGTCAGCAAAGCTTGAGCCACCTACTCGCTGCTTAAGGCTTATTAGGCATTCCCCTACTTAATTATTGAATGGATACCTTTATAGCAGGGCAGCAAAGACACTGCTATAAAGATATCCATTTGTATTTTTTATTTTAAATAAGTCTGTATCTATAGTCATACACACTTGCCCCGACTGTTTGGAACTCTCTATATGACCAACGCTTTTGTATTTACAAACGATAGCGTTTTATGCCATCAAACGCCTAATGGTTGGTGGCCATTACCACTTCAATTACCACAGTCCAATGATGCAAATAGCATTTATGATGAGACTCAACCATCATATCAGCTTGGTTGTGTCACACTGCTCCAGAGCCTAGCGCCAAATCATTGGCTATCTAATAGCAACGACAGCATAAATGACGTAACCCAAGCGGATACTGACAATAATTTTACCGCACAAGCGGCTATTGCTATTACTTATGATTACGCAATAGCAAACAGTATCATACTGCCTCCTATCGATGAGCCTCACGATAATGCTTTTGTTCATTATCGTGAGCTCATTGCCCAGCTACCTATAGCATTATCCGATCAGCTTAGCCAGGCCATTCAATTACTACGCTGGCAAGCAGACACGCGATTTTGTAGTCGTTGTGGCAATGCCACGACTCATGCCAAACAATCTGAGCGTGCAATGGTCTGCACCGTTTGCAAATTTCACCAATATCCACGTGTACAGCCTTGTGTCATTACCGCCATCACTCGGCCGAACCCAATCACTGGCGAAATGCAAATTTTGCTCGCTCATCATCACCGTCATGGACAGCAAAAAATGCCACCCATGTATGGTTTGATTGCAGGTTTTGTAGAAGTGGGAGAAAGCTTAGAGCATGCAGTCGTTCGTGAAGTAGCAGAAGAGGTGAACATCAGCCTGTCAGATATTCGCTACATAAGCAGCCAGCCATGGCCATTTCCTTCTAATTTAATGCTTGGTTTTCGTGCTACGTATGCAGATGGCGATCTTGTCATTCAAGAAGATGAGCTGTCACATGCGGACTTTTTTGATGTATCAAACCTACCTAGAATACCACCCAAAGGCAGTATTGCCCATGAGCTGATTGCGCAAATCATGAGCGAACAAGGTCTGCCGCTTTAGACTAAACAAGTCCGTTATGGATAATTGTACTTTTAGTCAATGGTATAATGTCAGCACTTATTACTGATATCAAGGTTATTTATTATATGCAAAGTAGCGCCAATATTCGCTTAGTCAACTTACCCATATTGTTCAATGTATTAGATCTAGAAACACTGCCGGCGGATATACAGATGCAAATATCTTCTATCGATGCTTGTCTACCGCAGACACAATGTGGGCTTTGCGAACATCCAGATGGTTGCTTGCCTTATGCGGCTGCTGTCGTACTCAATAATGAGCCCTATAATAAATGTGTGCCTGGCGGTCAACCAGTGACCAATGCAATTGCTGAAATTATCGATATCGATAGTCAGGAAACACTACTGAATGCAGCACCTTCTCAATGGCCCATAGATGCGACTTCTGAACGACCTACCGAGGTACGCGCTATCATACGTGAAGATGACTGTATCGGCTGCACTAAATGCATCCCCGCTTGTCCAGTCGATGCCATCGTCGGTACAGGCAAGCATATGCATACTATATTTACAGACTTGTGTACGGGTTGCGAGCTGTGTATTGCACCTTGTCCAGTTGACTGCATCGACTTAGTCACAATTGAGCGAGAAGTATCTGAGTCTGAGCGCATAGCAGAACAAGAAGATTTAAGACAGCGCTATCACAATCATCTAAGACGCGTCACCAAACAACTTACCGATAGCAGCAACAGTAGACCCGTAGTTAGTATGGTCGAGGCAAAACTCAACAATGCCGCTAGTCAGTCATTAAACATCAGTGAAGCACAAGCAAAAAACACCATTGCAACAGCTAAACTTCGTAGTAAAATTAAAAAGCTTGAGAAACAGTTAAGTGTTCGTGCAAACGCTCAAAAGCAAGCAGATCTTGAGGCACTACAGGCTGAGCTGGCACAGCTTTAATTATACAAAAATAGACAGTTTATGAAATGCTTTAGATGACACATAATAGATATCATTTAGGTATGTTAATAGCCAACAGTTCGAACAACTGCTCGCCAAAATAGTAGTAAAGATACCATGAGTAAAACCGTTAAACATAAAACAGCGGACACCCCGCCATCTAGACGCATGCCCAACCGTGACGTGCGCCCATTTTTTGAAAAATTGGCAGCGACGATTGATGAACCAGTCACCGAGCTCAACTACAACAGCAATTTTGAACTGCTGATTGCAGTGATATTATCCGCGCAAGCAACGGATGTAAGCGTCAACATTGCCACTCAGCAATTGTATCCAGTAGCGAACACACCTGAGGCAATATTTGCGTTAGGTGAAGACGGTCTGAAAGCATATATAAAGAATATTGGTCTATATAATGCCAAAGCCAAAAACGTCATCAAAACGTGTGGTGATTTGATTGAGAAATTTAACAGCACTGTCCCTGATAACCGAAAAGATTTAGAGTCACTGGCAGGCGTTGGGCGCAAAACAGCCAATGTGGTGTTAAATACCGCCTTTGGTCAGCCAACCATGGCCGTCGATACTCATATCTTTCGAGTGGGAAATCGTACTGGTCTGGCTACTGGAAAGAATGTATTAATCGTCGAAAAAAAGCTGGTTGAGCGTATCCCAGATGATTTCATCGTTGATGCCCATCATTATCTCATTTTACATGGCCGCTATACTTGTCAAGCGCGCACACCAAAATGCGGTGCTTGCCCTGTCTATGATGAGTGTATGTTTAAGGACAAAGCAGCATTTTTAGAGCTATAACCACGCTTTATAATAAGAGGTTTAATGAATCTGCTTTTTGTTTGCACCAAAAATAAATGGCGTAGTCCAACTGCTGAAAACATCTATTCAAACTACCCTAATTTGGCTGCCCGCTCTGCGGGTATCAGCCGTTCTGCTCGTAGATTAATAAACGCAGCAGATGTGAATTGGGCTGATATTATCTTTGTAATGGAAAATAAACATAAACGTTATATCTACGAGAAATTTCGCAATCAAATTGGCCAGAAAAAATTAATTGTTTTAGACATTCCTGATGATTATCAATATATGGATAAAGATTTAATCTTGTGGTTACAGGATGCAGTAGACGTTCACTTGCCTCATTAAATACTGGCAAGATAATAGCGGTATGGACGAATTCTAGCGTGCTTAATCAATATCTAGTTACCTCATAACACCATCCATTGCTAGAGTTTTGCTTCGATACACGGTAAAATACGATAATTTTTTGATTCCTTTTCATCTTTTTATTCAAAAATATTTAATAATGACTGAGTTCGTACACTACAGTCCCTGCAATTAAGCGACCCTTTTATGCGTGAATACAACTTATTTACCTCAGAATCTGTAAGCGAAGGTCATCCTGACAAAATGGCTGACCAAATCTCAGACGCCATCCTTGATGCTATTTTACAAGAAGATCTACACGCACGTGTGGCATGCGAAACCTTAGTGAAGACTGGCGCTGTGATACTTGCAGGTGAAATCACCACGACGGCAAATATCGATTTAGAACGTCTCGTTCGTGACACTGTAAATGGCATTGGCTATCACCATTCAGACTTAGGGTTTGATGGCGAGACTTGCGCCGTGATTAACATGCTCGGTAAACAATCTCCTGAGATTGCCCAAGGTGTCGATCGTAGCGACCCTGAAGAGCAGGGTGCAGGTGACCAAGGTCTTATGTTTGGTTATGCTAGTAATGAAACCGAAGTATTAATGCCCGCCCCTATCGAGTTTGCTCATCGTTTAATGGAGCGTCAATCTGAGCTACGCCGTGCAGGAGATCTGCCTTGGTTACGCCCAGATGCCAAAGCACAAGTTACACTAAAGTACGATGGCAATAAACCAGTAGCGATCGATGCAGTAGTATTATCAACGCAACACGATCCTAGTATTTCACAAGCGGATCTACAAGAAGCCGTGATGGAATCTATCATCAAGCAAGTCTTGCCAGCCGATTTATTACATGCTGGCACACGCTATCATATCAACCCAACCGGTAAGTTTGTGATTGGCGGTCCTGTTGGTGATGCAGGTCTAACTGGTCGTAAAATTATTGTTGATACTTATGGCGGCATGGCTCGTCATGGCGGCGGTGCTTTCAGTGGTAAAGACCCTTCAAAAGTAGATCGCAGTGCTGCTTACGCGGTACGTTATGTGGCAAAAAACATCGTAGCCGCAGGTCTTGCTGATCGCTGTGAAGTTCAGGTCAGCTATGCAATCGGTGTGGCGGAGCCAACCTCTATTTCTGTCAATACCTTTGGCACTAGCAAAATCAGCAACGATGAAATCATTCGTCTGATTCGTACCCATTTTGATTTGCGCCCTTACGGCATTACCCGCATGCTGAATTTATTGCAACCAATGTATCAGCAAACTGCTACCTTCGGTCATTTTGGTCGCCCAGGTTCAGAGACTGCTTTTACATGGGAAAAAACAGACAAAGCTGAAATTTTGAAGGCAGATGCTGGTTTATAAAACCCTTGCTTTAAATTTTTACAGACCATTTTTATATACTAAAATTTATCGATACTTATTAGGAGCAGCTCATGTCTCAAGACACTACTCAAAACAACGACACTGATGCCAACATTGAGATTACCCCTGAAATGCAAGCGTTTTATCAACGTGCTGATGCTATTATTGGTATGGCCAATAGCCAATTGAGCCCAGAGGCACACTCAGGTCAAGTAGGCGCTTCTTTATTGTATGCCGCCGCACGCTATAGTGCATCAGTTGCCTCTATTGGATTTGTAAAAGGTGACGACTTTGCCAAAGAAAAAGACGATATCGTTGAATTTTATGTGAAGCAATACCGTCAAATGCTAAGCGACAATCTGACTGACTACGCCCAAAATTTTGATACATACGTTCAGCTGAACCAAGATGATAAATCAGCAGAATAACACAGTGGCCTTTCACTAATTTTTTAGAGCAGCCAAAATTTTGATAGCAATAAAAATCAAACCCAAGCTTATGATTAAGCTTGGGTTTTTTGTTAATTATCATTTAGTAGATGACTTTTTATAAATAGGATAATATGGGTTGAAACCATTTGATTTATAACGTGGTTGACGCTAACTATCGATAACAGGAATTTATCGGAACTCATCTTTTATAAGGACGTATTACTATGAACTATTTATTAAAATCATGGCGATCACGCTTATTACTATTAAGTTTATCTGCAACCATCGCGTTGACTGGCTGTAGTAACATCCAAGGCATAGGTCCGTCCGATACGCCTACGCACCCTATTCATAGCACTGAACACAACCATTCAATACCTAGCGACAATATTTTTACAAAATGTCCGCCCTATAATCCTGAACAAACAATGTGTACCGCACAATACGACCCTGTCTGTGTCACGATAAAAACTGATACAGGGCTCAACTATCGTACAGCTGGAAATTCCTGCTCAGCATGTGGCACAACTGCAGCATTAGGCTATATTAAAGGGCAATGCTCATAATCTTGTATAAATAACCTGTATTAAAAAAAGCCCTCACTTGTGATTAAGTGAGGGCTTTTGAGTATCACATTATTTTATACACTCAACTAATTATCAGAGGTTTCCAAGTCAGGAGGACCTGTCAGCAGCTCCTCATCACGGAACTCATTGGCCGAATTGTGCTCTGCTGACTCTTCGGTGACGAACCATTGCTGATTTCGATATAGTATCAAACGATCTCGACTCAGGCCACGCAATAACGAATACATCATAATAACGATGACAATAGCAAAAGGAAAACCTGAAACAATAGAAGCCGCTTGCAAGGCCTGCAAGCCTCCTGCTGCTAACAATACCGCGGCAATAACCCCTTCTGTACCCGCCCAAAATAGGCGTTGAATTTTTGGCGGATTGGTATCACCACCCGATGTCAACATATCAATCACAAAACTGGCCGAATCTGACGACGTCACGAACCACAATACAATCATCACGACAATGAGAGCATTCATAGCAGCGGTGAAAGGAAAAGACTCCATCAGCTTAAATATTGCACTACCTGTATCGGCCTTAACCGCTTCGACGAGTCCAGGACTGGCGATACTAGGATCAGCAGCGGCCATCAACTCCATGTGTACCGATGAACCACCAAAAGCTGTAAACCATAGAAATAAGATCGTAATAGGAATTAAAAGCACCCCTAATATAAACTCGCGAATGGTACGACCACGAGAAATACGAGCGACAAACACACCGACAAAAGGTGACCAGCTGATCCACCATGCCCAATAAAATATCGTCCATGACGACTGCCAGTTTTCTTCGCCTTTATACGATTCTGTCCATAGACCTAGCGGAATAACTTGATGCAAGTAATTGCCAATATTTTCGACAAAACTATTCAAAATAAACTGTGTTGGGCCTAAAATAATAACAAAGCTCAACAGCACCGCAGTAAACAAGATGTTCATATTACTTAGACGCTTGATACCTTTGTCTAACCCCAGAAATAAAGAGCCAGCTGCAAGCAAAGTAATAAATACAATGAGAACAATCTGAGTAGTCGTATTAATAGGAACATCGAATAAAGCATTCAGACCTGAATTGATCTGTAACACCCCTAAGCCAAGCGTTGTCACGACACCAAACATCGTACCAAACACTGCTAAGATATCAACAGTATGCCCCATAGGACCATATATTTTTTTGCCCACGAGAGGATATAGTGTCGAGCGTATGGCCAAAGGCAAACCTACACGATAATGAAAATAAGCCAGTGCTAATGCGACCATGCCATACAGTGCCCATACGTGAAAACCGTAATGCAAAAATGAGATATTCATCGCCAGTTTAGCAGCTTCAATGGTCTCTCCATCTCCCAACGGTGGAGCCATAAAGTGATATAGCGGCTCGGCAGTCCCCCAATAAATCAGTCCAATACCAATACCAGCTGAAAACAACATCCCAATCCAAGAGACCAAATTATATTCTGGCTTCTCGTTTTGATGCCCCAACCTGATATCGCCATAACGGCTAAATATCATATAGATGCTCATCACCAACGTTAAATTGACGACCACAATAAAGAACCAGCCAAAACGCAGAGACACAAAAGCCTTTGCCTGACTAAAGACAAGCTCTGCTTGCTCATTGAAAAGAGCACCGAAAAGGATAAACGCAATAATTAACAATGCTGACGTTAAAAACACAGGTCTACTTACCCGTGGAAAAGGGCCTAACCGACCAACTTTCACATGATCCATATAATAATCTCAATTTTTTGGGATGGCTACCTTAACAAGATACGTCCAAACTATCAAACCCATGCAGGCACACACTGTGGTTGAAAATAAAAAAACCTAAGAATATTCCGGAGTTTCCCAAACTTTGTGTAACTGCTTATAATCCACTAACCGGAGAATAAGCAATGACTACTCAATCTGACATTAAAAAACTGGCTGAGCAAATGGCCAGCAGTATGAACAGCTTCTATGACATCAAAGACTTCCAGAAGCAGCTCATGCAATCCTTTATCGATACTGCCTTAGAGGCTAAGATGGAAAACCATCTTGGCTATCCTAAGCATGAAAAACAGATAAGCCTCATAAGCGCAACGGACACACTAAAAAGACCATCCGTAGCGACATAGGTGATCTTGAGATATCCACCCTAAGAGACCGCGGTGGCAGCTTTGAGTCTGAGCGAGGAAACAGCAAAGCACTGCTTTGCCCGAGCGCAAGACAAGAGCTATGCTTGCGTAGGTAAGCAAACATCAAACCCGTATTAGTGGCCTTGATGATAAAATCATATTCCACTACTGGCATAGCCTTCCATCTTGCGCTTAGGGCAAGTGCCTCCCATACACTTGCTGATCCTTGCTCATACACTAAGGGTCAAACCACCACCAAGATTGTAGAGAGTATTAAAGAGCTCTACGATGTAGATATCTCAAGTAGCTTGGTTTCAAGAGTTACGGATAATATATTAGACGACCATCACAGCTTGGCAGAACCGGCCGCTGAGTAGTGTTTATCCTATCGTCTGTTTGGACTGCATCGTCGTTAAGATGCGCGAAGACAAACAGATCATCAACAAAGCTATCTACCTGGCACTAGGTGTTGCTCTTGATGGTAAAAAGAGCTGCTTGGTATGTGGCTATCAGAGAATGAGGGCGCTAAGTTCTGACTTGGTGTGCTCACTGAGCTACAAAACCTTGGTGTGCAAGATATACTCATTGCCTGTATTGATGGTTTAAAGGGTTTCCCTGATGCCATCAACACTGTCTACCCCAAAGCACAGGTTCAGCCGTGTATCTTACACATGGTGCGCTATTCGATAAAGTTTGTACCATGGACGGATAAGAAGGCAGTAGCGGCTGATTTAAAGGCCATCTACGGTGCGGATACGCTTGAGATAACAGAGGCCAACCTTGAGCACTTTGATGAAACTTGGGGTGATAAGTACCCGCATGTGGTCAAGTCTTGGCGCAGCAATGGCGCGGCGGCTTACTGATTAAAGTAAATCCACGATACACTAGCCAAACTTGCTCTAGGTGCCAGCATATCGCTAAGGAAAACAGACAAACTCAGTCTAAATTCGAGTGCGTCAAATGCAGGTATGTTGCGAACGCTGATTTTAATGCGGCTCGTAATATATTAGCGGCAGGACATGCCGTATTGTCTGCGGAGGGAGGATGCAGTAAAGGTCGCCCGTTGAAACAGAAAACAAGTGACCCTCGTGAGAAGGTCGCCTAAGAGCATTTGCTTTTAGAATCCCCCACTTGAGCTTTGCGAAAGTGGTGGGAGTATGTCAACGACGCTTAGATGTTATACCCGTTATCTCGATACCAGTCCAAGGCATCTTGAATGCAGGTCTCGATAGGTGGTACCACATAATCTAACTCTCGGATAGCCTTTGCACTTATAGCGTGTTGTGATGATGACATATATCTTGCCTGCCCAGGATTCATATCAGGCCCATCAGGTATTACCTCCGCAAAAAACTGCAAACAGTATAATATAGATTTTGACATTTTTGAGAAGAATGACAAAGTCGGTGGCAATTGGGTTTTTAATTCAAAAACCGGTCACTCATCAGTGTATGAAAACACCCATATTATTAGCTCAAAAAGGTTGTCTGAATACGAAGACTACCCCATGCCAGACAGCTACCCTGACTACCCTCGTCACGACCAACTGCAACAATACTTTGAAAACTACAGCAAAGCATTTGATGTTTATGATCAAATCAAATTCAATCACACCATCGATAAAGTCATCAGAACGCCAGACGGTGAATGGTTGGTTGCCTACACAGACAACGACGGCGAAAAACAACAAAAAACCTATCAATATTTAATGGTATCAAACGGTCATCACTGGATGCCTAAATACCCAAAATACGAGGGCGAGTTTACCGGCAAGCTCATGCACTCGCATGACTTTAAAGGCGTTGATGATGAGTGGCGTGATAAGCGAATCTTGATTATTGGTGCAGGTAACTCGGGCTGTGACGTTGCTATAGAATCCGCGCGCGTGAGTAAAGATGTGTACTTATCTATGCGTAGCCCGCAATGGTTTTTGCCCAAATTTATGATGGGACAACCGAGCGACATACTGTTAAAGTCGATGGAGAAAATACCGTCAAACTTGCGTCAAAAACTATTGACCAAAACCCTAAAAATATATTCGGGCGACTATGCCAGTTATGGGCTGCCTCGTAATACCAAGCCTGTATTAAGCCACCACCCTACTGTGAATTCAGATTTAATTGATTATGTGCGTCATGGTAAGGTTAAGCCAAAACCGGGCGTTAAACGTTTTGATGGCAACATGGTTGAGTTTACAGACGGCACCCGTGAACATTTTGATATTGTTTGCTGCTGTACTGGGTTTTGGACGGTGTTTGATTTCTTTGATAAATCATTGATTGATTTTCAGCACAGTGAACAAGTGCCACTATACCGAAAAATGATGCATGCCGATTACGACAACTTATACTTTATTGGGCTGTTTCAGCCTATTGGCTGTATTTGGCCATTGGCCGACTTTCAGGCACGTGTGGCCTGCCAAGAAATTTTGGGCAAGTACAAGCGCCCAAGTAATATGGCCAAAACCATTCAGCATGAGTTAGATAACCCGCATTATGATTTTGAACGCGGACAACGCCACGCTGTAGAAGTCGATTACAATACGCTCCGTAAAGAGCTTGTGGACGACCTAGCCACAGCAAGTGTCACTGTGCCGGACAAACACTACGATGTGTCTGCTAAAAACCTTTTGCTCAATATGGTTAAAATTTAATGGTGGCCACATCATTAATGCAGGCTCGGTAAATACTTTTGATTGATGCCGCTTATAGTCAATCAATGTTAAAAATGATACAAGGCAGACGAGCGCAAGTACTACGGTAGTAGGCTAAGCGAGTCTAACGCCGTAACACTTTAAGAGTGATTCGACTATATATGATTGGTGAGCAATAAAATCGGTGCACATATACACCCTTTGCTATTGCTATAAATATTACAGGCTTGCTGTGTGTATGCTAACAGATGCGGCGTAAACACAGCCAACCGTATAGTCACTCCACTATAATACATTGTGTGTCTCATCCTGCTATTGATAAGTACAAAAAAACAGTTGAAATAGCATTTTGAATAAGAGGCTCATATTTATAATAAGAAATATATTCATGGAAAACGCTGAGTATTTCTGCTATACCTAGTTATACTAATTAAATTGGTTAGTTATACTAATCAAACCAATTGGTTATATAGATTTCTCATTTCACGTATTGGCGCTCACAACCACAAAGGACGATGACTATGAAATTAGCAAAATCTGTACTCGCCAGCATCTGTATTTTACCGTTAATTACTATCGCTTATGCTGAAGACGTTGATACCCAGAACTTAAGCATCTCTGAAACCTCAATGATGAGTGTCAATGACACCGCACCATCAACCATGAAAATGTACAATGAAAATGACCAAATGGGCGAAAAACCGCAAGCTATTAATGATGTAAGCGAAGTTGAGATGGATAAAGAAGAGGGATTTAGATGGCCCTGGCAGAAAAAGAACAAAGAAGTAGCGACACCTGAGCGTCCAAAGTGCTGTTAGTTCATTAACTATAAAGGACCACCACGATGAAACTATCAAAAGCTATTTTAGTCAGCACCTGTATTTTACCATTTGCCACCATCACTTATGCCGCAGAGATTGATACCCAAAATTTGCTTATTTCTGAAAGCTCAATAATGAGTGTCAATGAAACTGCACCACTAGCCATGCAGAAAAAAGACGACATACCAATAGATAATAAATCCAGTGCCATTGATAATCCAAATGATGTTGAAATGGATAACGAAGAGGGATTTAGATGGCCTTGGCAAAGAAGAAAAGACAAAGCTCTTGAAGCTGTCGAAGACTTTAAGAATCAACCTAGACACTGAAGAGATTCAGGTAGGGAGTCGTTTATGTTAGCCGATATCAAGGTAAACCTAACGTAAATTTTGATGATAGCTTTAGTTATTCACAGTGATTTATTGATAGTAAATACTTTTACACAAGGATGTAGATTATGATTATTTATAAGCAAATCGCAATACTGACTCTGAGCATGTCTCTAGCAGCGCTTAGCCATGCAGCTGATGATATGGCAGGTGCCAAAAATGGTATGACTTTAACGGAAAACAGTGCTATTTCGACGTGGACGCATAATTGGAGCACCACTGAAAAAGAAAAGAAAAAGGGCAAGGTAAATATGGTGTCCTCAAATGTGAGCGCGCCGTTGGAAAAAGATGCCTCTCAAGCAGCCTTAACCGAGTTTGCTGAAAAAAACAACATGACCGAAAAAAGCTATGGTGATGTTTGTGGCGCTTTTATGGAAAGTGAGATGGCTGAAACTAAATCGCTAGATCATCGCTGGGGTAAGTCTGATTCGCATTGGTCCAAAAAGTCATTCAAGATTTTTAAAGCACGCGAGTTTACGAGTGGTGAAGAAGAACTGGCGCAAAGCGCAGGTCATTTATTTGGCAAAACGAGAGAAAAACATAACTGTATCACTACCAAAATAGGGATCAACGATGAAAACGTTGAGCTTGAGTCTATGAAACTAACAAAATAATTAAGCAATGCTATCTATGAGTAGACCAAGGTGACAGTTAAGTATTTAGCTGTCATTTTTTATGTACTAAGCCACATTTTGGAGAGTATTCATGAAAACCTTTTGTTACCTACTGGTGAGTTTGATTTTTCTATATTCTACTCAAGCCACTGCCCTGAATACCAACGAGAAAATGATCGATGACCTGTATCAAGATACTGAGCTTGATATAGATAATGTAGATGACGTGTTTGAATACGTATTATCACAGACTGACGATACCCTCACTATTTATCCTTCAGAAGGCTATTATTACTTTAACTTTTACCATCAGGGCAACTTAATAAAAGGCAATATATTGGTGGGTCATAAGCTGAGACAGCAAGGCAGCTTATCCTTTATATATTTTTATGATATAGCCGGAAAAGAGCGAGGTGAGTTTAAAACGCATCACAAACTATATAAGTCATCAGATACATTTAGCTTGAAAAGTTATCAACCTAACTTATATCAGTTAAGCTTCAAAAATATCAGAAAAAACCTTAAGATTAATCAGATAGAGCCGGATGCTGATTTTGTAAAGATGCTTGAAGGTCGTGGTTTTGAAGTAAACCTACCCATGATGGATGATTCAGGGGTCACATTTTATTTGGCATTTCACCCTACTACTAATAATTTCTATTATATTAATTCTTTATCCAGAGATGATGAATTTTACTACCCTTTTGGCAAGGTGCTCAAAGTAGGAGCTAGAACTCAGTTTGTCTACCTACCTATGGACAAATTTGCCATATTAGTAGGTGTTGATGCCAATAATATTTATAAAAACAACTACTACGATGGCCCTTTTGATCAGCTCCCTGATGAGGCGTTAGCGAATATAGAATATAAGTCTTATTTGTATCGTGTCAATCCAAGTTGGAAAGATAAAATATATGATGATGGATATTTTATAAATGACCCCGATGCCCGTGTGGCGCTGACTAACTATTTTGAATATTTATCGCTTGATGAACTTAACAAAATTCAGCCTTGTGCATCGAACAAAAACCCGCTGCAGTGTTTGGAAGACAGTGGTATGCGTTTCTAACTTAGCGACTTGTAATCTTATATAACATTGACATACTCCCCCCACTTTCGCAAAGCTCAAGTGGGGGATTCTAAAAGCAAATGCTCTTAGGCGACCTTCTCACGAGGGTCACTTGTTTTCTGTTTCAACGGGCGACCTTTACTGCATCCTCCCTCCGCAGACAATACGGCATGTCCTGCCGCTAATATATTACGAGCCGCATTAAAATCAGCGTTCGCAACATACCTGCATTTGACGCACTCGAATTTAGACTGAGTTTGTCTGTTTTCCTTAGCGATATGCTGGCACCTAGAGCAAGTTTGGCTAGTGTATCGTGGATTTACTTTAATCAGTAACCCACCGCGCCATTGCTGCTTGCACTCAAGCATATTGACCATCATGCCCCAACCTTGATCTAAGATTGATTTATTCAATCCTGACTTGGCTTTGACATTACGACCTTTATTCTCCACCGTACCACTGGCTGATTTCGACATATTGGCGACTTTTAAATCCTCACAAGCAATCATGGCGTGGTTTTTGCTGATGCTGGTGGTGATTTTATGCAAGTAGTCATGGCGAATGTTAGCGATATGATGGTGTAGCTTTTGAATCTTGCTGTTCTGCTTTTTCCAGTTTTGGCTAAACAGAACCTTCCTGCTTAATTGACGCTGTAATTTAGCCAGTTTTACTTGATTGGCTTTAAAGCTGTTCTTAGGTTTGATGTACTGACCGTTTGAGGTGGTGAGTAGTTTGCTGATACCCATATCTAAGCCAATGGCGCTTTTAGAGGAGTGGCGAGGGTTCTCAGCCAGTTCGCGCTCTGTGCCAAACGACACGTACCAGTGCCCCGATTTCTTGCCGATGGTGACATTTTTAATTGTACCAATAATGTCTTGCGACTTCCTAAACTTCACCAGGCCAATGCCATTAGGCAGTTTTACTCGGTTGCCCTCAACACGGCAGTATTTATCAAACTGAACCAAGCGAATTGAGTCGCGCCCATCTGATTTGCGCTTAAATCTTGGCATCAACGGCCGTAGCTGGATTTCTGTGCCGTCAGCCAGTTTAAAGAACTTGGGTTTGCGAGGTTTCTTTTTATTTTCTTTTAATCTGGCATGTACTTTAGGATCAAAGAAACGCGACCAAGCCGATGCCAGATCACGTACTTTTTGTTGTAAAGACACCGCGTTTGAGCTGCTTTTTAAGAATGCAAAATCAGGGTTGCTCTTTAGACCCATGATTTTATTAACAAGGTTGGTGGCATTGATAAACTCATCTTTAGCAAACATCTCAAATGAGATCGCTAGCATTTGATTCCAAACAAAACGTGCAGAGCCGACAAGATTATTTAAAACAATCTCCTGCTCCGTATTAGGCTCAAGCCTAAATTTATACGCTTTGTTGATTTTCATAAATGCCTTCTTTATTAATGAGTGTGCATTTAGTAATATACTTATAATACTAGCACTTAAGAGTTTTTATTACAATGAGTGAGATATACAAAAACCGTCATGCCGCCTTTAACCTCCACGTTCATTTGGTTTTTATTACCAAGTACCGAAAAAAGGTCTTAGGTGAGCTACATCATGAATATTTCAGTGAGTGTGCTGCTGAGGTGTGCAAGAGTTTTGATGCTGAGTTAAAAGAATGTAACGGTGAAGCGGATCATATTCACATGCTTATCCAGTACCCACCAACAGTGCAATTAAGCAAACTGGTTAATAACTTGAAGTCAGTCACCAGTAGACGAATGAGGGGTGATTTTATTGATTTAAGAGCAGCTTATTCTAAACCTGTGCTTTGGTCACGCTCCTACTTTGCAAGCTCTTGTGGCGGTGCGCCATTAGATATTATTAAACAATATATTCAGAACCAGCGAGGTTAGCTAGTGATGCGAAATTCACCTCCACCCTAATGTCGGGTGGAGTCCTCTTTCGCTTTTTTGATAGCTTGGTTGAGATGACCATTCAAATCACCGAAAATGGCCGCCAAGTTCCTATCAAAACTGATAATGATTTACAAAACGCCAGTAGCACAGGCTTGTCGATGCTTGCTGTCATTGTTGTTTTTTGTGGAATGACGCGCTATCTCTGCCCTGATGATGGTGTGACGATACACTGGCCACTCGATGAAATAGGTAAATTATCAGGTAAAAACACCGTACTACTCTTTGATTTAATGAAGCAATATAACGTGACTTTGTTTTGTGCACAGCCTGACGCTAGCCCAGCACTGAATCGCTTTTTTGTGAATAAAAACTTATTGGATCTCAAAAAAGGTGTACGACAGTTTGAGATCAAACGGAGCAGTGCAAGTAACCCTTTACTAGCTAATAGCCAACGCTTGGTGCATCATCAAGGAGCAAAGAGCGGCAGCATCTTACCACACTCGTCTACACCTGCTATGGAGGCTAATAATGAGCCAAACCTTTAGTCAAATCACTCTACATTTATTATCAGGGCGTATTATCGATAGAGTTACTGAACCTGCTATGATGAATTGGCTTAGCGAGGAAGACAATTTTGCCAGTATACAAAATTATTTATCAAAGCTTAATCGTCAAGTATTAATGACTTCAGATCAAGAAGGTGCATATCTGGGCTATCTTGATATCAATGAAAAAGACAGCAATAAAGCCATTCGCCAGTCATTCAATAAAATGAGCGTACTATTGTATCCCCTTGTGTTGTGGTTGCGTTTGGTGCGCGGTGCAACAGATAGCAGTCGTCCTCTGCAAGCAGGTGATATGATTAAACTATCCGACTTGCTAGCAAGCATTGAATCCTCAAAGCAGTTAGAGCTACAATTGGCTGATATCATTGCTAAAATTGGCCGCCAAACTAAAGAGGCAAAAAAGCAGCTCAACAGCCTCATTGAATACCTTGAAAATGAAGGCTACCTACACTCAGTCAGCTCGACTGGCGCACTATACAAAGCAACTGCAAAGTGGTCCCTGCTCTATGATCAACTAGAATATATTGGTAAGTATCAAAATCTACACAATCATGAAGCAGAGTACAGCCGTCACCAAGATACCTATCAAAATAATTTTGACTTACGCTCTGCAGCGTCTGATGAAGAAACCGCTACAGACCTAGCAATTAATAATAGCGAGATCGAGAGTCAGCATGGCAAATTCTAACCCCTCTCATAAACGCACAACAAATTCTGATTACACTCATAATAACGCCTTTCAAAGTGAGCAGGCGTACTTGCCATCGATCGATAGCAAGAAAGCCACCAGAGCTTTACTGGCTCATATCGACGTCGCAACATACGCCAGTATTGAACAGAGTGGCACCATTGACGACATTCCCATCAATGAAAAAGCCATCGCAACTTTAGCAAAAAACAAACTTGGCTTTATGATTGATGAGCTACATGGGTTTCAGCTATCAGGCGCAGTTACTCGCTATATTCAGCATACCACCCAAACAAGCCGCCTTCGTGCCTCTAGCCAAACGCTGGCAGGGCTGGTTGAAGAGCTTGAAAGTAAAATTGAAACTTATCATACTCTGAAACGTCGTGATAGTAGTGATATTGACTATTTTGAAAGTGATATCAAAGAATGGGTGGTGCAAATCATTGATGAGCTATCACAGGCAACCTTACACTTCTCTTATCAAGTGCATAATGTTCTTAACATCATTGCCGATCTTGATATTCGTATTAGCGAGAACGAGAATGCCTTGAGAACCATTGATAATTTAAACATCGTCTTTCGGCACTTGAGTATTGAAAAGCTTAGCACATTGGCTAGAAACGATGATTTTTTGCAACCACTATTGTTGCGATTGCTAAAATCTAAACTGGACCAGTCCATATCAGAACTTATTCAAGCAGGTCATCAGCTTCGTCATAACTTGATGCAGTTGCAACAAGACAGACGCATGCAAACATTAAATGAGGTCGTTGATGAGTGGTATCAGCATTTTACTAAGAATCCTACTTTTACGCCTGACATAAGCCTGATCATGCACGGTGAGCCTTGCTTTAATATTGCCGAGGCATTGACTCTCACTACTTATCCTAGTTTAGACGACCCTATCCATGATGCATTCATCTCCGGATTCGGAGAACAAATTGCCAATCAGTTAAAACCTCTGTCCAGTCAAGATAATGTCACCCCTGCTGATAAAAACAATAAAATAGCCATTGATGATGTCAGTCAACTAGAAACTCAAATGGTGATTATATCGCCATTCTATCAAGCTATTGAGCAGTTCTTTGAAGCCTTAACCACAGAAAATGGATTATCAACGTTGTCTGGTACTCAAGCATGGCATACATTTTTTGATGGCAGAAATAGTATAAGTATTGATGATGTAGAAATTACTTTAGAAGACTGGCTACTGGGCCTAACAAACCATTTTTATACTCATCAAAGCGTCTTTTTACCAAAGCTTGACTTGAGTTTTGAGGAACACTCAATACCGCATTACTCAGGCAACCATATCGTAAGTGATATTATCATCAGCCATGCGGATGTGGAAAGTCCCTCAGCCTTTGAAAGTGAGCTGATATAATGATTGCTCTCACCCTACAAGAACAAAAAGTGGTTGAAAAGCTATTAGTAGAACGCCCGAAAAGACGCAAAGCCAACAAAACACTGTTAAGGTTAGCAGAGCAAGGGTTTGGAGCACTCACTGCCAATAACATCATTACCTACAGCCAAACGGACTTTGCTTATATTGCAACGATTATCGATAAACAAAATATTTCAGATGATAAAATTCAGCTGACTCAGCTAACTCCTACCTCTAATCGACTAGAGGTTGCTCAATATCGTACTGATGAAAAATGGAGCCAAGCGAAGGTTTTTGCCCAGCAAGTACTTATCGTTGGTATGGATTGCTCAGTTCCATTATTAAAACCTATTAGTAATGAATCTGTCTCACATACCGCCCAGAACAATCTTGAGCATTATGATATGCCCTCAACATCAATAGGTGTATTGCCTTCAGTGCTTCCAGAGTTTTTAGATATTACTCGATTTGAAAAAGTGATAATCATTGAAAATGGTCAATTAATGACGCATTGGTGGCAATGGCAGGATAGACTTCCTGCTAACTGGAAAAGTGCGCTTTTGGTCTATCGAGGTCATGGAAATAATCTTGCTTGGCTTTCAAGCATACTCCCAAAGCTACCAACTGCCTGCGAAGTTTTATTAAGTTTTGATGTAGATTTATCTGGACTTAGGATGATCAATCACTATGCAAAGCAATGCACTGGTAAAGTAAGCGTGTTACTACCTAAAATAGTGCTGACCTCAAGTCCCATCATTCCACCTTACAATCAACCTCACAAAGTAACCGAGCAAATAAATGCGGCCACTACCTCTTCATTGCTAGAGCCTCTACAATCTATTTATCAGGTATTGATCGATCATAATCTTGCTTTGATGCAAGAGCATTTATTACAAGACACCACGGTCGAATGGATAGAAATCGACTTATAAAATTCAGTTACTTTTAGGTTGTTTTCTTACTTTTAAAATAGTGATAAAAATGAGGACACGCCCTAATAAAACACCTTCTCTTTTCAATACAGTCATCAATCTGTATATGACTAACCAATAGTACTTTCTTGTATCTTCTCAAAAGCACTCCAATCAAAACTGAGTAAAAATACGGCTTGATATCTTGACGATTAAAATATTAAAAAGTAACTATAGTCAGTGAGCTAGCGCGTTACCCTCTTTAGACGTACTAAATGTACAATCTGCGGTCGGTTACTTTGTACTCCTTTTAGATTTCTTTTACGCTATATATACTATATTTGACAACGTATGTTTATAACAGATATAGTTTTTACGGACCCTCTTTCTTTTAAAGGATCTCGGTGTCGCAAAGACCATACTTTTTCTTAAGTATGCTGATTTATCTTTTAATAAAAATTCATTTATATCAATATTTTATATTCCGATTTACTTCGGAAGGCATATTATTTGATATTTAGTGAGTTTTTAATTGCTGCACATGGAGTTCAGCAATAGAGTAAAAAACATAACCATGGAGAGGAATTTTATGACTACTCAAAAATCAGATAATGGCTTATCTGCAAGTCAACAAGTCATTAATTGGCTGCAAGATTTTGATCAAGCCTTATATACAAAAGATATTGATAAAGCCGCTGGATATTTTGAAACGGAAGGTTACTGGCGTGATTTGGTTTCTTTTACCTGGAATATAAAAACGCTAGAAGGGCAAAATGAAATTAAAGACATGCTCTCATATACCCTAGAAACGACTGAGCCATATGACTGGCAGCTTGATGGAGACGCAGTAGAGCAAGATGGCGTTATAGAAGCGTGGATAAGCTTTAAAACCAAAGTATCAAAAGGCTATGGACATTTACGTTTACGTAACGGCAAAGCTTGGACACTATTAACCACCATGATTGAGCTCAAAGACTTCCCTGAAAAGCGTAAAAAACTACGTTCAAAAGGTGCTGAGCATGGCGTCAATCCTGATCGTTTAACGTGGCAAGAAAAACGAGATCTTGAAGAGAAAAACCTTGGTTATAGCGACCAACCTTATTGTTTAGTGATTGGTGGCGGACAAGGTGGTATAGGTCTAGGCGCTCGCCTACGGCAACTTGAAGTTCCCACTATTGTCATTGATAAACAACCAAGACCAGGTGACACATGGCGTAACCGTTATAAGTCATTATGTTTGCATGACCCCGTATGGTATGACCACATGCCGTATCTTCCTTTTCCTGACAACTGGCCAGTATTTACGCCAAAAGACAAGGTTGGTGACTGGCTAGAGATGTATACTAAGATTATGGAGTTAAACTACTGGGGATCAACTGAGTGTCTCAGTGCGTCTTTTGATGAAAAGTTACAGCAATGGAATGTAGAGGTTGATAGAGCCGGTGAACGTTTAACATTGCACCCTAAACAGTTAGTGTTAGCGACTGGTATGTCAGGATTACCGAACATTCCAGAGATTCCTGGTATGCAAGATTTTGCTGGAGAGCAACATCATTCTAGCCAACATCCAGGCGGTGAAGCTTATCGAGATAAAAAATGTATTGTGCTGGGTGCAAACAACTCAGCGCATGATATTTGTGCAGCCCTTTGGGAAAATGGTGCAGATGTCACTATGATACAACGCTCGTCCACGCATATCATTAAATCAAATACATTGATGGATGAAGTATTGGGTGGCTTGTATTCAGAAGAGGCTGTTGAAAATGGCATCACTACCTATAAAGCAGATCTGACTTTTGGTTCTATTCCTTTTAAAATTATGCCGCAATTCCATGAGCCTGTTTATCGTAAAGTGGCAAACTTAGATGCGGATTTTTATAAAAAACTCACCGATGCTGGTTTCATGCTCGATTTTGGTGAAGATCACACAGGTCTCTTTATGAAATATTTACGTCGAGGTTCTGGTTACTATATTGATGTTGGTGCTTCTGAACTTGTCGCGGATGGCAAGATAAAGCTCAAATCCAAAGTAAGTATTGACCACATCAAACCTAACTCGGTGGTACTAACGGATGGCACAGAATTAGAAGCTGATTTGATTGTATATGCTACTGGCTTCGGCTCTATGAATGGTTGGGCTGCAAAAATAATTTCTCAGGACGTAGCCGATAAAGTTGGTAAGTGTTGGGGAATGGGCTCAGGTACAGCTAAAGACCCAGGCCCTTGGGAAGGCGAACTAAGAAACATGTGGAAACCAACTCAGCAAGAGGCATTATGGTTCCATGGTGGAAACTTGCACCAATCTCGACATTATTCTCAATATTTGTCATTACAGCTTAAAGCCAGAATGGAAGGTATCGAGACCCCTGTGTATGGCTTACAGAAAGTCCATCACTTAGAGTAAAAGTAAGTTAAGCATCATTATAGCTGGTTTAAAATATTCAGGTACAAGGAAGGCAAGCAACAGTACTACAAATATAGTCAGTGAACGGCTAAACGGCTACGGCGTTACCCTCTTTAGACGTACTAAATGTACAATCTGCGGTCGGTTACTTTGTACTCCTTTTAGAGTTCTTTGACTATAGTAGACTGGACGAGCCTAAAACTGTACCTGTTTTATTTTTTAGCGATCGAATTTTTCTCGTTTGACAACAATTTTTATCGTCTTTATCTTCATTTTTGAAGTGAATATACCCCCTAGCCTTTAAGCCGTTTTTGGTAATTGACGCGCGGAATAAACGCTACACAATAATATCACAGCGATCAGTACAAACACCTCTTGAATAGCACTACTCATGCCATGGCTGCCTGCCAACAGTGAAGCGCCGCGGCCCTCTACATAAAGCGTAATGACAGCGATAAATATAGTGGAGGCAATGCGCCGACTAATATTGTTTAGTGCAGCACCATCCGTCACCATATTTTTAGGTAAGCTACTAAACCCCACAGTAGTGGTTGGCAAATAAGCCAATCCCACACCCACACCGCGTAAACTCATCACAAACATCAGCCCCCAAAGCGTTGGCTGATACAAGCACCATGCCAGCATAAATGTAGATAAGGCGCTAATAAGAATACCAAAAATGCCAATACCTCTAGCACCACGTTTGTCTACCATACTGCCTGCATAATGGGTGGTAATACTCGCTACTAGCGTCGCCACCATTAAAATAACGCCTGTCCATAACGCACTTTCGCCCATGACGTTTTGAATCAATACTGGCAATAGCAACAGACATATCATCAGCCCTACTGTTTGGGTAATACTAATAATATTGCTATGTAAGTATATTTTATTACTAAATAATCTGACGTTAAGCAATGGATGGCTGTGACGGCTCTCATATATCCACCAAGCCACTGCAGACAGTAAAAATATCGCCGATACCAATACCAGTGATAAAATACTGACGATACTAGAACTAAAATTCACTTCTAGCGTGCTCAACCATAACATCATAGCCAGTAGCCAAATCAGCAAGCTGACAAAACCAATGCTATCAAAGGAGCTACTTGCCGTTTGGGAGCGAATATTAGGCAAAAACAGCCAAACCATGATCACCACTGCCACACTCAATGGCAATGTGATGGCAAACAAAGTCCACCATGCAAACTGCTCGACCAAATACGCGCCAATCAGTGGGCCAAATGCCAATGACATCATAATAACAATGCCCCACAATGCCATCACTCTTCCCTGTCGCTGTTGCGGGTAGATCTGATAAAGCATGCCGATAGACAAAGGGATAATTAGGCCGCCGCTAAATCCCTGTACTGTTCTAGCAGCAATTACATACCCCATGCTAGTGGCTAGCATACCAATCACCGACCCCAACATAAACCCGACAATAGCTACCAAATAAACGGATTTGAACGGCAATCTTTTATTCAAGTAACCACTCAGCATCAGCCCCACACTCATGGCTAGCACATAGGCGTTTAGCACCCAACCCACTATCACAATATCGACATCAAACACCGACATAAAAACAGGAATGGCAGGATTGAGGGCACTATTACTAAAACTCACCACAGTACCGCCAAGTAATAAGGTTAGCAGTACATGGTGAGTCTGTTTATCACTTAAGCCGTGGTCGCTCATAAGTATTTTTTTTGTAGAAGCTTTATCTATACAGATTTCGCTTGTAGAAGTTTTACTCATTCAATAATAGCGCCATGTCATAAATACTTATAACCCTCTAGCCTTATCCGACGTCACAGTATAAAAGATATTAAAAGCGCTGTTGGCACCCGTCTTGATAACCTTACCATCTACCACTGCACTGGCTTCAAAATCAACACCACCACCTGCGTGCTCGCCGCTAACAATATTTGGCAACGTTAATGAGTTTATGACTACGTTTTTATTGGTGACAGGAATATTAGGTTTGGTTAATTTCGTACCGCGTGGTTTTACCACTGTTCCTGCTGCTAGGTCTTTAGCCACATCATCATAAATAATATCAAAGCTTAACAATTGAGCCTGATCCAGTTTTGCCTGTCCATTTACCACAGGAATACCCACAAGAGATTTACTACCACGGTGAATCATTCTATTATCCATCACACTCCCATCGTCACGTTTTCTCCCTTCAGCAGCCACCGAGCTGGTACGATTGATTATCATAACTTTGTATCCTGGGACTGCAACATCTCCTTCTCCATCAAAAATATCTGCCATCAATTCTTGTGCATTTTGCGCATTATTGACAACAATTCGAGCAGAAGTTTCAGAAACTGGATAATCTTGGCCATCAATAGTTAAATAATGAATATCGGCATAGTTGCTTTTTGTTTGCATGATAGTAGAAGTCACAGAGTGCGTCGGCGGTATAGCATCTTTACTCGATAACAACGTTGTATTTTGACAACCAGCAATCCCTAAAGATAAAAGGGCAATAGATAGTACAGAATGCTTAGATAATAAGAAACTCTTGCCTAAATTTGCTTGCATTGAATACGACATAATGGGCTCTCATAATATAAAGTTTGATAAATTTGATAACATCAAAAATACAATATTGATAATGATTATCATTTGTATTATATTTACTGAATTATAACATTTTGTCAATATTCATTAATCACTCATTCTTATGCGTGATGAAATAGCAATAAAAATACGATAAATGAGTCTATATTCAAAAAAGGAAATCATGTCGGTATTTAAGAGATATCTGTCGATAATAACAATTATAGCTATAGGAACAGTCATGTCGCCAAGTTATGCCCGACCCGACTTGACCACGCCTGTAGATATGAGTTTATTGCATGCCAAAGACACTGGCTATCACTTTGTATATCATGACTTTAGTGCACCTGCACCCAAATCATCCTCTTTTAGAGAAGGTAGTTCAACTACCATAAAATCTTATGCCAGTCCTCGTCATTATCGAGTATGGTTGGCTATTCCCAAGCAGTATATAAATCAGCAGACTACTAATAATGCCGTTAGCCACTCTACCAGAGTGCTCTATATACTCGATGGAAATGCCGCCATTGGTGATTTAACAAAAGACACCATGCTCTCATTATCAAATGTTACGCCGCAAAACAATGCACCTGCTTTGGTTTTTATTGGTTATCAAACGCCTTACCGCTTCGATGTCGATGCCAGAGCATATGATTACACACCACCATTATTGGCTCAGAGAGAGCAACGAAATGTGTTTCAAGAAAAAGGGAGAGAACGATTAAATGGCGGTGCTGAAAATTTCTCTCAACTGATTGAACAAAAAATCAAACCATGGGTATATCTGCAACTGGAGGGAAAGCCTGACCAAGAGGGACTTTGGGGACATTCTTATGGTGGCTTGTTCGTATTGTATAATTTGTTAGAGCATCCAGAATCTTACCAACAGTATTTCAGTGCAGATCCTTCGCTATGGTGGCAAGATGGTGAAATGCTAAGATATTGGAAGGCATATCAAAGCTCACCTGAAGCGCAGCGTTCAGATATCTATGAAAACAAACGGCTCAGACTGACTTTTAGTCAGGCAGCAGAGCAACAGTCCAAGATAGAGAAGCATCGAAATCATTCAGCGATGGCTCCCAATACGCCAAACAAACAAGATTTTGCTGAGCAGCTCTGTCACGACTTTCAGCAAAACTGTCGCTATCAATTCTATGTTCAATCTCATGGAGAGCTTTTTAAAACCTCTCTATTAGACAGTTTACAAAGATTTTAAAACATCAATAAATAAGAAAAGTCTATACCCATCACCCTGTCGTATATCCATGCTATTTAACATCGACTCTACACAAAATGGGTATATTACTCCGCATCATCCAATAGCTTGTTAAATGTGTCTACCATTGCATCATCTATGATATTGTCTTCTACATAGTTTATTATCTGTTCTATCGTGGTTAGATCCATCGCTTGAATGCCGAGGTCAGCTAGTTGCTTATTGATAGACTCTAAGCTCTCATTTTCTTCAGAATCGTCTAATAAATGCTCTTCGAACCTTCCTCTGACGAACCAATACATTTTTTCTAGTAGAGTCTCTTGTTTGGTCAGAGTAGAATATCCATCACCATAAATAAATAGATTAAAATGATAAGCCATTTTTATATCATTAATGAGAAAATTACGCTGGCACTCTAATGTATAGGCTTGAATATCTTTATTTTCAGCACCTTCTTTATCTGTAGCCTCTTCATCATATTCAATAACCTCTTCTATCAGCTCACCTAGTATTTGATAGTCGCCTGTTTTGATTTTATGGTTATAAATGATACAAGCATCGGAGATTGCATCAAAAATAATGGCGCTGATATCTAACGTGTTATCATCAATGTCGTAGAAACTTTTTAGTGCTGGTAAAAACTCAGTCAGCTTATCTTCGGGCACTTGTGTTAGACACTGCTGCTCATATATTTTAATCATGTCTTCAGGTGCATAAGTATTAGCAGTATTAGTTTCATTCCTACCAGTAGGCTGTAAAGGTAAAAAGTTATACGGGTTATCATTGGTCATTCAGAACGGCCTTTTTATTTAGATTAGCGTTATTAGATACTTGTTCGGCATCTATAGAGCTATTGTTTCTTATTCAGACAATTTTAGATATGTGATCGACTCAAAATAGCAGTATTTATAACGTGCTAAAAGTCTACTTTACCTCGCAGCGCCTTGGTTTTACCCCGCTGCGTTTTTTTGTCCATACGTTTACGTTTAGCATTTCTGCTCGGTTTGGTAGGTTTACGATTTTTGCTGATATAAGTGGCTTGTATGATAAATTGTTGCAAGCGCTCGATAGCATCTGCCCTATTTCTTTCTTGTGTGCGGAACTGCTGCGCTTTCAGCACAAATACGCCCTCTTTACTAATACGGTTATCATTATTGGTCAGCAAACGCTCTTTTTGTGAGTTACTAAGACTTGAAGCATGAATGTCAAAACGCAAATGAATGGCAGAAGAAACTTTGTTGACATTTTGCCCGCCAGCACCTTGTGCACGTATGGCGCTAATCTCTACTTCATGGTCATTAAGACTGATGGTATTGCTAATAAAAATCATGATTTGCTTTTATATAAATAATCCATAATATCGACTCATCATAAATCATTATCGATGAAGCGGCTACTTGCGATATCGATAACTAACATAAGTGTGAGACCATGATAGTCCAACATCAATCTGGCAGCAAATATAGGCTTAATAGATCAGTATCACACTTACTCCAAAGTTAAAGAAAGCTCATGACCTAACTTAGGACTATACAGTCAAATAGATTGCCAGGTTTTTAAAAAATCGTTACAATCGAGTTATAATCCCGCCATATTTACGACAAGGAAGTCGATATGTCTTATCATACAACTCGTACTATTGTTAATCCCTCTATTCTCAAAACCCTTACTAAGAGCATGCTGGCAATCACACTTTGCACAACAGGATTTGCTCATGCCAGCGACTATAGCAGCGTGACATTTTTTGGTGACAGCTTAACGGATGGTGGCTACTTTGCGCCTCTGACCCAAGATACTTTTGGGCTTGAAGAATCAGGACAATTTACCACCAACCCTGACAACACATGGGCGACCTCATTCGCTGAGCAACTAGGAACAACCGCTGTCGCCAATACTTATGATGGTAGCCAAACGGGTAATAATTATGCTATTGGCGGTGCGAGAGCGGGCGAAGACGTCACGGCTTTCGGTATTCCAGTAGCTTCGGCCAATACCCAAGCTAATAACTACATTGCCAGTAATCAAATAGACTCTAATGGGCTGTATGTGGTCTGGGCGGGTGCAAATGACTTACTTGCCGCCGCAGAAGATCCAGATAATGCCGAAACTATCATTACATCAGCAGTAAACAGTCAGGTCCAGACGATTGGCGCCCTAAAAAATAATGGTGCAAACTACATTTTAGTACCCAATATTCCTGATGTCGGCCTCACACCTAGAGCCATCGAACAAGGTGCAGCGGCACAAGCGCAAAGTACTTATATCACCAACCTATATAACCAGTCCATGTATATCGGCGCTCAAAATACAGGCGCAAATATTATACCATTGGACACCTTTAGCTTACTACAAGAAGTCGCTGCCAATCCTACGGCCTTTGGTTTTACTAATATTACAACAGCAGCTTGTAGTACAGACAGCTCGCTAACCTGTGGATCAAGCGACTTAGCTATTCCGGACGCCAATGAAACCTATTTTTTCGCTGATGGCATCCATCCGACAGGCAGTGCCCACCAACTGATTGCTGATTATGCCAATGCGGTCGTCACAGCGCCTAGCTTAATCGGTGTATTGCCACATATCGCGACCACCACAGGACTGGCAACCAATGAGCGTGTGCAATCACACGTCAATCAAATCCAAAGCAGCGAGCAAAAACCTGCCCGTACGTTATGGGCAGTCGGTGAAATTGAAAACCAAGACATTGCAGGGTTTGAAGACGACGGTAATGCACAGGTATTACTAGGTGTCGATTTTGCTCATCCCAATTCAGCAAATGCAGTCACAGGCATATATGGTAATATTACTCAAAATCAATTTGAAAACTCAGGTGTTTCTACTGGCTTAAGCAATATTGAACTGGATGAAGTCGGCTTGGGTGTTTATCACAGCAATACGCTAGACAATTTTGGTGGCATACAGATTAATGGTGCCGTTGGTTTTGGTAATATGGATGTGGATGTCACACGCGCTGTCACGCTCGGCAGCTATCAGCAAGAATTTAAATCAAATGCTGATGGTAAACGGTTTTATGCCAATGTACAGGCGGGCTACCCAATGCAAATCAGCAGCGTGGCTATCACTCCTTATCTTGGTGCAACCGCTAATCGTGTAAAGATTGGTAAACTTGAAGAACAGGAAAGCTCTGGCATCGCCATGCAGTTCGATGAACAAAAGTATACGACAACCTATGGCAAGCTTGGAGTCAAAGCCAATCATAACTTAATGAAAAGTATGAACGTATTTGGCGATGTTCATTACCAAAAACAGCTGAGCGACAATCGTGATGTCGTTACCGCGCGGTTAAACACCTTATCGAATGTTAGCTTTAGCACACCGATGGTAGACACTGACGATGACAGCCTCGGTATGACTCTCGGGCTATCTAGAAGCTTTGGTCTGTTAAATGCCAATGCTGGCATCACCCACTCACAAGGTGATGACGATAAATCAACGAGCTTGTTTGTCGGACTCAGCGGTGCCTTTTAGCTCGACGCGCCCTGAGTATTGGCTTGTTCTGCTATAAACAAATAAAAACTGCCCACTACTAAAAAAGTGTTTGGCAGTTTTTTTATTTTTGTGCGTCTTTAATTGAACAGGCTTTATGGATACACCTAGTCAGCTTTGTTTACCAAAGAACAACCTATAGACATGATTAAATGATAAAGGTATTATCATCGATAACAATTATCATTTACAATACGGTTGTATTATGTCTAAGCGCACCCTCTCAGCTATTTCATTACCTCACTCTCGCTTGTATAGTGCCATTTTAACTCAGTTACAGATGGCAAAAAAAGCGCCTTTGTACTTAGCAGCTGGTACGCTATTACATCTCAGTCCAGCATTTGCTGATACTACTATTAATACTGATCCAAATGCTCAGCCAAGTGTCACGCTTGACCCTATCGTCGTCGTTGCCAACCAAACACCAAAAGCAATCTCTGATATTCCAGCGACTGTCTGGTATATCGATGAATATAAAGTCGATGAAGCTGCCCGTACTGGTAAGCGTTTAGGCGACTTTATCGCTCAAGAAGTACCCTCTCTCGATTTGGGTAGCGGTGGTCGCACGAGTGCAGGTCAGAACTTGCGTGGACGTGACATGCAGGTGATGATTGATGGTGTATCGCTGAACTCATCGCGGGCCATCAGTCGCTATTTAGATTCGATCAGTATGGAAAATATCGAAAGTATCGAAGTACTGTCTGGCGCATCAGCGGTGTATGGTGGCGGTGCCACCGGTGGTATTATCAATATTAAGACCAAAAAAGCACAATCTGGTGAGCCACAAGTCACCACCTCTATACAAGCAACTTCCGGCTTTCAAGATGAGGACGACATCTCTTATAAAGGTCACGCCTCAATTGGTGGTGGTACAGAAAACATCAAAAGCAAGCTAGCCGTTACCTACGAACAAACTGGTTCTTTCTTCGACGGCAGCGGTCAGATGCTCGTTCCCGATACCACTCAGGGTTCGTTGCAGGACAATGAGACCATTGATATCTTAGCCAGCACACAACTACAGATTGATGACCAGCAAACTTTAGACTTGTCAGCACAGTACTATAAGAGTGAGCAAGATACGGATTACGGTATTCAGTATGATCTAACCACTTATCCATTCGGTGCCGAGATTAGTGATGGTTTTGAGAGTGATCGACAAGCCAGTACGGAACGTCAGCAGTACAATGCCAATTACCACAATACTGACTTATTCGGTCATGAAGTATATGCTCAGCTATCACATCGTACCGAAGAGCTGAATTTCATTCCATTCATCTATGGCACCTATTTCGCCGCTTCAGAGCAGTCAACTGATGTGACTTCAGCACGTGTCGCATTGAGCAAAGATTGGACTGATAAACTCAAGTTAACCTATGGTATCGACGGCTATCAAGACAAACTTGATAGTAATAAGATGATATTTAATCCGAGTACGAGTATTGCTACTGGTGGTCTGGTCAATGATGAGTTTGCCACTGTTGGACGCTACCCTGGCACTGAAGTAAATTCTGTTGCTGGTTTCATTCAAGGTGATTATGAGCTAACCAATAAGCTAAGCGCGACAGCTGGTATGCGCTATCAACATCTAAACAATAAAATCGATGATTTTGTCTCTGACGCCGTACAGACTGATATTGCCTTAGGCAATGCCACTGGTGGTGACGCAATCCCTGGCGGTAGCACGGACTATAATGTTAGCTTATTCAACTTGGGGCTTAATTATAAACCTAACAGCAACCTACGCTATTTTGCGAACTTCTCGCAAGGCTTTGAGTTACCTGATCCTGCTAAGTTTTATGGTCAAGGCATCTATACAAAAAATGCAGCAAATTATTATGAGCTTATTAATGGCTCCAACGTTTCAGGTACCGAGCTTGATGGCATCAAAACCGATAGCTACGAGTTAGGCACTTCGTTCAATCACAATAACTTGACAGGTCAGCTGACTGGTTACTATAGCCTATCAGATGGCAGTATCGACTATGACCGCAGCACCCTATTGATCACTCAAAGTGATAATAAGAAACGTGTGTATGGCATTGAAGCAAAGGGCGACTATGCGATTAATGACAATGTGAGCATCGGTGCACTGGCGCATTGGGTTAAAAGCGAGACGCAGGTCAATGGCGACTATAAAGACACTGTCGTGACTGATACCAGCCCCGCCAAATACGGCTTGTGGACACGTTGGGAAGATGAAAACCAAGCGCTTAAATTACAAGCCAATATGATGAGTGATGTCTCAGGTTACGATTCAAGCAGTGACTCAACTCAAGAGCTTGATGGCTATACCACCGTTGATCTTGATTACACATACTTCTTACCTTCAGGCGAGTTTAGTCTGGGCGTACAAAACATACTCGACAACGACTACACCACCGTTTGGGGACAGCAAGCGCAAATATATTATGGTAGCTATGCACCTGAATCAGCGTTTGATTACAAAGGTTTAGGACGTACTTATACCGTTGGTTATACTCATCACTTTTAAACTTACCAAACTCAAAATAGACGATTCGTCGTCATAAATTCGTTTTTTTCTAACCTAATTTTTAAAAATGGTATTGAGTTAAAAACGAAAGTGTGAATCAAAAAACTCCTTATTCATATGATATGTGAATAGGGAGTTTTTATTTTAGAACTACTAGCTAACTATTATAAGCCACTACCGCCCAAGCAAATAAACCAACGTTAATCGCAATCGCCACTATCCATCTGATATTCACTTGCCAGTTTTTACCTCGAAATGCCCTCGTAGCTTCTGGTGTAATCAGTTGAATAGGATACGGGTTATTTTTACCATTCCATGTGAGTAGCTTTTGCACATCAGGATGTAAAATGGCTCGCTTGGTACACTGATAATGATTGGCCTGAAATAGATTACCCAAAGCGATTATTGAGCCTATGATAAAGATCATGATCTGACCGCCACCAGAATGATTGCTAGGTATTATGCCGTTTTTGCGATAGATAATATCAGCACAGGCAAATAGT
>NZ_JBQSVL010000029.1:0-37342 GCF_052376215.1 Psychrobacter sp. AOP7-B1-24 | reverse complement strand
TAATGCGTATCAAGCGTTACTAAAATCGCCTCTCGATACTTATATGCTTCAAGAGCAGTCAGGTAAGCAGTATCGAATTGATAGAAAGCAGGTCGCTAAGTTACTTAATGAGATCCTTAACAATAACTATGACCATTTAACCTCAAGTAATGTTGGATGCGAGTAGAATATGACAGTTTTAATAATAAAGTTAAACCACTAAAGGATTAACGGTGCCAACTTATAATTTAGACAGCCTTATTAAGCAATATCGCTCCAAAAAACGTTTGAAGTATATTTACTTTTGGGGGCATCAGCCACGTGCAGATGGTTCTATTGATAAGAGCTGCTTTAGCCAATGGTGGCAATCACCTTTTACGATTGATAATGTGAGCTATCGCACAGCCGAGCATTATATGATGGCACAAAAGGCATTATTATTTAATGATCATGACAGTTTTGATAAAATTATTAATGCGGGTCATCCAAAGCAAGCCAAAGATTTTGGGCGCAAAGTGATTGGTTTTGATGAAACTATTTGGCAAAACCACCGTTCTAATATCGTAATAGATGCCAATTTAGCAAAGTTTGGTCAGCATGAGGCACTTGGTCAGTACTTACTAAATACTGGTAATAGAGTATTGGTTGAGGCCAGTCCTTGTGACAAAGTTTGGGGCGTAGGATTAGCAGCAGACGATGAGCGTATTTCAAACCCAGAGAAATGGCATGGCCTAAACTTACTTGGTTTTGCCCTGATGACGGTACGAGATAAACTGAACGACTAAGAGGTGATAGCAACTTTATATTATTGAATGATTGAATTGTTAATATTAAAAATCCAAAAACATTTTAGAGACCACTATGACCAGAATTGAAAGCACTTTTGCAACGTTAAAATCACAAAATAAAAAAGCCCTGATTCCTTATGTAATGGCGGGTGACCCTAATCCGACCACGACAGTCGGCTTGCTACACGATTTAGTGAGGCACGGCGCTGATATGATCGAAGTCGGTTTGCCGTTCTCTGATCCAATGGCCGATGGTCCAACCGTTGCGTTAGCAGGCGAGCGTGCACTAGCAGCAGGCACGAGCACTCGTGATGCATTAAAAATGGTCGAAGAGTTTCGTCAAACAGACACGCAGACGCCAATTATTCTGATGGGTTATCTTAACCCTGTTGAGATCATCGGCTATGACAACTTCGTTGCGCTATGTGAGCAGTCAGGCGTTGACGGTATATTGATGGTTGATTTGCCACCAGCAGAGGCGGGTAGCTTCACGCAGCATCTGACCGATCATTCGATGAATGAGATTTTCTTATTATCACCAACGACTTTACCGGAGCGCCGTGAGCAGGTATTGACCCATTGTGGCGGTTATATTTATTATGTATCACTGAAGGGCGTTACTGGTTCGGCCACGCTCGATACTGACTCTGTTGCGACTCAAGTAAAAGCCATTAAAGCTGAGACAGATTTGCCAGTATGTGTGGGCTTTGGTATCCGTGATGGTGCCTCTGCCAAGGCGATTGGCACGCATGCGGATGGTGTTATTGTAGGTAGTGCACTGGTACAGAACTTTGCTGATATCGATGCCAATGATACAGCAGCGGTTGCAGCTGCTCAGCAGAAAATAATGGCTAAAATGGATGAGCTACGCGCTGCACTGGACAGCTTGAGTGCTTAAGCCGAGCATAAGTGAAGGGTAAGCCAAGCCTAAGTTAAAACAAGTTAAGTTGTCATCATTCAGGTTTTCATTGCATTGCGAGTCACAGTATTTATAAACAGCTGTATGGATAAATAACAATGTTTATAAAGACACTATTAAATGACTTTGCTAAAGTTAGTTTACGTGTGTAAACTAACCCTATACATAAATTGTTACAGTTGCGCGTAAGTGTGCCTTATAACTGCTCATGTTATGACTATATGTGACTTTTAAATTTACTCTTAGGGACAAGTGAATGAGCCAACTTGTCGATAAGCCTTTGATAATGGCGAATAATATGACTGATACGATAACAAAACCTGATATGACTACTTCTAATAATGCTGAGACAAAAACCAACACATCTGGAGCATCGTGGTTTAATCGTCCGATACCAGGCGTTAAGCAACAATTGACAGCGCCATTGAGTGCAGTAGAGACAGAACCTTCGACCAAGTGTAGTAGCTGTCACTCGATGATTACCAATACATCATTAATTTTTAATTGCTATGTGTGCCCACATTGTGATCATCATTTACCGATGAGTGCTCGTGAGCGCCTAAACTGGTTGCTTGATCAAGTAAATGGCGAGCTGGGGCAAGAGTTTGTTGCCAAAGATCCGCTCAGTTTTGTGGACAGTAAGCCGTATCCAAAGCGTATGTCAGAAGCGCAAGAAAAAACAGGTGAGTCTGAGGCGCTGATTGTGTTGTATGGCAAGCTACGTAACCTCGATGTGGTGACTTGTGCCTTTGATTTCCGCTTTATGGGTGGCTCTATGGGCTCAGTCGTTGGTGATCGTTTTGTTCAAGCTGCCGAAAAAGCGTTAGAAGATAAAGTGCCTTTAGTGTGCTTTGCTGCTTCAGGCGGTGCGCGCATGCAAGAAGGTCTGTTGTCTTTGATGCAAATGGCACGAACCGCAGCTGCGATTGAGCGCTTGAGAATTGCTGGTATTCCGTATATCGTTGTCTTGACCAATCCTGTTTATGGTGGTGTAACGGCATCTTTGGCTATGATTGGGGATATTCACTTAGCGGAACCAAAAGCAATGATTGGTTTTGCGGGCAAGCGCGTGATTGAACAGACCGTACGTGAAACGTTAGAAGAACCGTTCCAACGTGCTGAGTTTTTGTTAGAGCACGGCGTAGTAGATGAGGTGGTGCATCGTCATCAACTGATTGATACCATTTATCGTCTGTTAGCCAAACTAAGCCAGGTGCCTAATATGAGTGCGTAGCACACAGTGGACGCTTGGTTTCAAATGAGTAGGTAATTGGGTTTATAATTGCCTAGTATCATGTGTTAATATTTCTACAATACTCAAAAATTTCTAATAGCATTTATCGTCATATAACGGTAAATGCTATTTTTGGTTTTAGTTAGCGAATATACTGTCTTTATTTTTTATAATATTTTATATAGGTTTGAACCATGTCCGATTCTCTAGATTCTAGTCCGTGTAGTCCCAAAGACACAGCCAGTTTGACGGAGTGGCTCGATTACATGCAGCAGATACACGTGTCGGCGATAGATATGGGTTTATCACGTGTTTTGCCAGTGGCTGAGGCATTAGGTGTGGTACAGTCGGCCAAAGATGATGCTTATGTATTTACGGTAGCAGGTACCAATGGTAAAGGCTCAACGACTGCTGTCATCGCGCAGATGTGTCAAACGGCAGGTTATAAAACAGCTTTATACCAATCGCCGCATTTGAGAGTCTTTAATGAGCGGGTGCGTATCAATGGTGAGATGGTTAGTGATCAAACCTTGATTGATGCTTTTGGTAAAGTAGAAACTGCACGGTTAAAGTGTGGCTTAACGTTATCATTTTTTGAGATGACAACACTGGCGGCACTACTCATATTTTCTGAGGCAGATTGTGATGTGTGGGTATTAGAAATTGGGTTAGGTGGTCGCTTAGATGTGGTCAATATCATTGATCCTGATATCGCGGTAATTACCAATATTGGTATCGATCATGTCGACTGGTTGGGTGACAATGTAGAAGATATCGGCGCAGAAAAAGCAGGTATTTTACGTGATGATATTAGCTTAATCTATGGTGCTGAGGAGATGCCCAATAGCGTTCAGCAAGCGATTAATCAGCATCAAGCAAAATGTTATCAAGTGGGGCAGGACTTTAGCTATCGTGTCATTGATGAAACGACGTGGCAATATAGCAATGCTGCGCTCACCATGCAATTACCGCGCCCAGCATTGTCATTAACCAATACTGCCAATGCCTTGTCAGCGGTGTTCACAAGTTCATTAACTATCGATACTCATGCCATCGAGCAAGCACTGCAAGCGGTCAGGTTAGCAGGGCGCTTTGACTACCGTGAGAGTCATCATCGTCATTGGCTGTTTGATGTGGCGCACAATGAGCAAGGCGTTGAGTTTTTATTGACACAGCTATTACCACTTTGGCAGCAGCATTTGGCACAGCAAGCGACTGATGATAATTTCAGTCAAAAAAATCAAACTAAACGAAAGCCTGCCAGTATTAAAATGCTCTTTTCTATGTTGGCTGATAAAGATATTGAAAAAGTCGTACAGCGTTTGACTGAAGTAGGCTTGCCCATTAGTGAGTGGTTCATCGCTGAGATTGACTATCCTCGGGCAGCGAGTACGGAGCATTTAAAGGGTATTCTATTGAACCATGTTGATAGTGCTAAGATACATAAATTTGAGCGTTTACAAGCAGCGACTTATGCGGTGATAGATGCCAGTCAGCCACAGGACTTAATTGTGGTTTGTGGTTCTTTTCATACGATTGGAGAGGCATTGGTTGCATTAGACGTTGACGGCTTAAGATAAAAAAATCGTGATGTAATGTTCATATTAACCATTATGTGGTGGCAGACAGCATGAAAAATATGCTTTATAATCAAAGTGCTTTTTACATTATAACTATAGTTTGAAAGTTGATTGACATAATTGGTGGCAAAATTCAGTCTTTTTTAATCTATTTAGATGGCTATCGGGTGAATTGAAGACACGCCCTAGTGCTATCAATAATATAATTTGAGAGAGTAGCGATGCCGCTCAATCAACCTTATTACCAACTAAGAGACGTAAACGGATGAACTTTTCGAGACAAGCCTTATTGGGCATTGGGATGATTATAGGCGGTAGCGTGATGCTATACGCTATGGTGCAACAGATTGGTGATAGTAATAGTGAACCCGCAGAAGTATCAGCGATGATAGATGAGCCAAGTACTGAGAACGCATCGGCACAGCCGTTGACCACAGATATCGAGACAGAAAAACGTATCTTGGCACAAAAACAAAAAGAGCGCGCAGCCCGTGTCGCAGAGCAAGAAAAGCGTGCACAGCAGTTTCTGACAGAACAAGAGGTGGCTGAGGCAGAAGCACTGGCTAAAGCACGCGCAGAAAGTCAGCAGTATCTGGCTAATAGTGCACCTATTAGCAATGATAGTGGTAATTCAGAAACGGCACAAAATATTACTGATTCTCTGACCGTTCAGCCTCGTACTGATAATAAGCCGACTGACAGTGAAAAGCAAAAAGCAGCTCAAGAAGCAAAGAGAGAAGCTGAGATTAAAGAACAAGTTGCTGCTAAAAAGCTAGAAGATAGCAAAAAAGCAGCTGAAGCAAAGCGCGCAGCAGAAGCTAAAAAGCAGGCAGAAGCTAAGGCTTTAGCAGAGAAGAAGAAAAAAGAAGCGGCTAAAAAAGAGCCACCAAAGTCACCTCTTGAGTATCAAGTTAAAAGAGGCGATGGACTTATTAAGCTCGCAAGACAATACAATATACCAGTAGAAGTATTGGCTCAAGCCAATAATATCTCACCGTCATCATCGTTACAGTTGGGGCAAAGTATAACGATTCCGTCACGTCTTCAAATACAACGTTTAGAGCGTGAAGCTGCAGCCGCTGAAAAAGCACGTGAAGAAAAACGTAAAAAAGAAGAAGCATTAGCTAAAAAGTCAGCTGAGGCTAAGCGTGAAGCACAGCAAAAACTTAGTGAAGCTCGTCAGCAAGTGAAAGAAACTGATGCAAAAGGCAATTTTGGTGTGCAGGTAGCCTTGGCAGACGATCAAGCCAGAGCGGATGATTTGGCAAAAAAATTCCAAGCAGCAGGCTATCAAGTTAAAACCAGTCGTACCAGCCGCGGTGTCCGAGTTATCGTTGGTCCTGAGCGTGGTAAAATTGCAGCTTTGGCCCTAAAAGATAAAATTAATAGCGACCCTAAAGTCGATACAACAGGTGCTTGGGTTTTATTCTGGCGCTAGCATATTGCCTAAGCAGTACGTAGATTTTTAACCGGAGCGTGTTCGATTCTTCGATCATGGTACTGCCTATTTATGAAAGCTCAACACGCTTAAGTTTGTTTGGATTAACTTATCTGACTGTTTTTATGATTAAAACACGACATCTAATGTCGTGTTTTTTGCTTTATCGTTTGCCGATTGGCAAAAGCTTGGTTACGATGAGCACCGATTTTCTTTCTTTATAACCTGTCAGCCTAAAAAGGTTGACCTGCCGTGATTGTCTGTAAATGGCTTTTATAAAATAGCAAAGTCATCACTTTAGCCAGTCACTCTCCTATTGTATAAGGTAAAACCATGTCATTTGGCGTTATATTTTTAATATTGGCCGTTGGATTTTTAGGGCTAATTACGTTACCCAAGTTATTGTCAAAACGTCAAAGCATTGAGCCTGATCCAAAACCCGTACGCGGTGACGATTTGGCTATTTGGCCATTTGCACCGATGCCAATCATGACAGATACCGAGGTGATATTTTTTAAGAAGTTAAAAAATGCCCTGCCAGAGTATCATATCTTTGTGCAAGTTCAGCTGTCGCGAATCATTGAAGCCAATAGTACCGAGACCTCTGAGCGTAGCTTTTGGTTCAACCGTATTTGTCGTCAGAGCGTTGACTATGTGATCGTAGATGTTGATGCTCAGACCACGCTGGTTGCTATCGAGCTTGATGACTGGACACATAGTAGTAAAGCGCGTCAAAAGGCTGATGACAAGAAAGATAAAGCGCTTGCCAGTGCGGGTATTGCGATGGTGCGTTTCCATGCGGAGCGCATGCCCAGTGCCGATATGCTCAGATATGAGCTGATGCAGGTGATTGAAAGCTATTAAGATTTTTCGTTCAAAATATCTAAGTTAGTTGAGATGCTTCATCTATTTGGTTTGGTTGTTTGGGACAAATCACGATTGGTCTATCTCCTTCAAAATACAACCCTGTCGCGGGTAGCTCGCTATCCGACCAAACCGTTTTCGTTTGGTGTTCATCATAAAAGCCGCGCTTGGTAAACCATTCGACATAATGTGCGGGTCGCAATGTCGCCATATTGATTGTAGTTAGGGTAGCTGGATCATTTTTATCACACCATTCATGTAGCGGAAAGCTGGGTGTTAGCCAATCAGGTTGATTATCTTGACCAAAGTTAGCCGTGTTGATTGGCAAAAAGAACCGCCCTTTTATCACGCCATAACGCTTATCAATTTTGATTTTCCCATGATTTTCCGTATCTACCCACACCGTACGGAATTGCTTTGTCTGCATGTGCATCATTTTGCGCTGTAGATTGTCTTTGGCGTTAATCCCAACCCAGTTGACAGGGTCAAACGGCGCTGATCCCATAAAAAACTTAATCGCCAGTTCCCAATGCTCGACCAGCTTGTCTTGATGATTGTATAAGATTAAATCTATCTCACCAGTGGTCTGTTTGCCATTATAGAGTTGCACATTATTAGCCAGTGTCTCATACGGATGCAGCTTGCGCGCAAATCCATCTTCTAACCAAAATGATATCAATCCCTCAAAATGAAACCCCAGTCGATTGGGACTTGGGCGCTTGAGTAGATAGCGAGTCAACGCTTGATAGTCAGTAGTGGTATCCAGCTCTGTTAATCGTTGCTCATACGCCTCAAACTGCGCCTGCCAAAAGCTAGCACTATGTACTGAAATAGTCTGTGTATTCTCATGCGGTGCAAAATCTAACCACTGTGTTAAGACGTTAGGACAAGCAAGCGCATACGCCAAATCGCGCACATAAGGGCGTGTGTACGCTTCCCAAGGGGCATCATCTATCAGGCGGGTAGAGGTGGGATGAAGGATAGGCTCTGACATAAGGTGAACCAGTGTAAAGGTGTAGCATTTACCCTAACTGTTGGCTATATAAAAGTCTATAGGACGCGAGTATCGGATAGGGTAGTGCTCAGTTTATTGATTTTAAAACATGATATTAATGTGATGGATATGAATGCTGATATCAGGCGGTGATAGCAAGTAAGGCAATAAAATGCTGAATACCGTGTTGAGTATTGGCAGTAGACATTTTGATAAGTTGCTAGGCGCGTTATGCGGTGGCTTTTGTTCTAGATTAGGTGGGGTATGATCTTGCTGAGTCATTATTTAGCTCCATATTTGCCGTAGCTTGATTGCTACGGCTGGTATGGATGTATTCTATGAAATAGGGTAGTTCGATAGTTCTATATAGAAAATGGCAGAGTTCTATAGAACATCGTCAGCCTTCTTTAACCATCTTGCAATAAAGTCTTTTTTAACTGTCAGCCCTAGTACCTCGGCTTTTGCTTGAATAAACTTATTAAGTTCTCCATAAGGGTCGGCTAAGTCTGATTTGTCATATTCAGCCATTTTAATAAGCGTAGTCACTAAAGCTTGCATAGAACCTACGCTTTTATGGTGTGTGGGTTCATCGTTGACAGGGGTGCTTATTCGTTGATCTAGTTGCAATTTCAACTGTTCTTTTTCAGAGTTAAGCTTTGCTACCTGCTCTCTAAACTCTTCGATAATTTGCTTGTCTGTTTTAGGGCTACCTTGCAATATTTTATGGTTTCCCACTCCAACAGCATGGCTTAGTCTTTTATTATCGAGCAATGTTTGATCAGGTCTATTTGCCGTATCCTCTGTAGTGCTGTTTGAAACGGTTTCTTCGAATAAATTATCCAAATCACATTTTGGGATACGAATATCTCTTGAAGAGATAGAAATGTTTGTATGCGAATAATAAGAAATATCTTGCTTTGGAGAGGTAAGTGCAGTTTTATCATATTTTGAAATATAATTATCTAGTTCAACTTGCTCTTCATTGATAAGTATATTTTTTAAAAGTGATGTATCCACGTAATAATAAGCATTAGCATGAATGTTATTGATTTCTCTATATATTGGAATTCTCACTGGCTCACCAGTGTAAAGCTCCTTATCGTATTCGACTTCTTCTATTTCTTCTTTTAACTTACCATAGTAATGGAATAAAACTGTCAGATTTTTTTGAGTGTGTAGGTCATAGATTTTAGAATATAGTCTTCTATATTCGTGCTGCTTTTCCAAATCGAACTTATATCCAAATCTTTCTAAATATATAGCTACTTCTTCAATGGATAGGAAATCCCCAGTCAAAATATTTATCATCTCAATCTCAAAAATAATTATATAACGAAGTTTGATTTTAACTGATATCAACACAAAGAAAAGCCAACCATTGAAAACAATGATTGGCTTTTCTCTTTACTGCTATGTTTGGTCGGAACGGCAGGATTTGAACCTGCGACCACTACACCCCCAGTGTAGTGCGCTACCAGACTGCGCTACGCCCCGAATGACTGACTATTTTACGCAAAATTGCACATATTGCAAGAGCTATTTATTTCGCTCAAGGTCTATTGCGCAACTCCACGTATCGCCATTCACCTTAACCCAATAACTCTTTTAGGATTTGGTTCACTTGCTGCGGGTTGGCACTACCACGACTGGCTTTCATGACTTGACCGACCAGACCGTTAAAGGCTTTTTCTTTACCGCCGCGATACTCTTCTACCATGGCCTCATTTTTAGCGATGACTTCTTCTACCATGGCCTTGATAGCGCCAGTGTCCGTTTCTTGCTTGAGGCCTTTTGCTTCGATGATTTTGTCTGCTGCATCATCTGTGTCGCCGCCTTCACGCTCATATAGGGCGCTAAAGACTTTCTTAGCCAACTTGCCAGACAGCGTGTCGTCTTTGATACGTTTTAGCATACCAGCCAATTGCTTGGCGCTGATAGGGGAGTCGATGATGTCTTTGTCATCTTTATTCAGAGCACCCAATAGGTCACCCATGACCCAGTTGCCTGCCATTTTGGCATCTGACTGACCAACTTCTGCGACGACTGCTTCGAAGTAATCAGCAATTTGACGGCTACCAGTGAGGATACGAGCATCATATTCTGATAGACCAAGCGCTTCCTCAAAACGCGCACGACGAGCTACAGGTAGCTCAGGCATCGCGGCTTTAATAGCATCAACCGTATGCTGCTCGATACGGACAGGCAGCAGATCAGGATCAGGGAAGTAGCGATAGTCGTTGGCATCTTCTTTAGTACGCATCACACGAGTTTCATCGCGATCTGGATCATATAGCATCGTTGCTTGAACCACTTTACCACCGTCCTCGATGATATCAATTTGACGCTCGATTTCACGATTGATAGCACGTTCGATGAAACGGAACGAGTTCAAGTTCTTTAGCTCAGTACGGGTACCGAGATCGGCACCAGGCTTGCGTACAGAGACGTTACAGTCACAGCGGAACGAGCCTTCTGCCATGACCGCATCTGAGATACCTAGCCATGTAACCAGCTGATGAATCGCTTTAATATAGGCTAAGGCTTCGTGAGCAGAGCGCATATCAGGCTCAGAGACGATTTCAATCAGTGGCGTACCAGCACGGTTAAGATCGACACCAGTCATACCGTCGACAGCATCATGCACTGATTTACCAGCATCTTCTTCTAAATGCGCGCGAGTGATACCCATACGTTTCGGATATTCGTTCTTTTCGCCTTCATTGACCACGACATCGATATAACCTTCACCGACGATAGGGTTGGCCATCTGAGTGATTTGATAACCTTTAGGCAAGTCAGGGTAGAAGTAGTTTTTACGGTCAAAGGTGTTGAATAACCCCAGTTCCGCATTGACACCGATGCCGAACTTTAACGCACGATCGACCACGCCAGCATTTAGCACTGGTAATACACCCGGTAGACCCAAGTCAACGATACTGGCTTGGCTGTTTGGCTCGTGACCGAAATCAGTTGGCGCACTGGAGAATATCTTACTTTCTGTATTTAGCTGGCAGTGAATCTCAATGCCGATGACCACTTCATAGCCATCGACAAATAGCTCTTTACGCACGGCGTGCTCACGGACGGCATTGTTATCAGTAGTAGTTGCTGTGTTCATTATACCGTCTCCTTTGCGATGGCTGAATGTTGTAGATGATGATCGGTATGCTGCTGGAACAGATGCGCAGTCGTGAGCAGTTGACTCTCTTGCCAGTGTTTACCGATTAATTGTAAGCCAATAGGCAGACCTTCTGTTGTCAAACCAACTGGCTGACTAAGCGCAGGCAGACCCGCTAAGTTGACAGCGATGGTATAAACGTCGCCTAAGTACATGGTCGCAGGGTCCAAATTGTCACTGAGCTTATAAGCAGCAGTCGGTGCGGTTGGGCTAGCAATCACATCACAACTAGCAAAGGCTTCATCGAAGTCTTTGACGATCAAACGGCGAATCTTCTGTGCTTTTGTATAGTACGCATCGAAGTAACCAGCCGATAGGGCGTAAGTCCCTGTCAAGATACGACGCTGTACTTCGGGGCCAAAGCCTTCAGAGCGTGAGCGTGTATATAGGTCAATCAGATCCGTTGGGTTCTCACAGCGATAGCCAAAACGTACCCCATCAAAGCGTGATAGGTTCGATGAAGCTTCAGCAGGTGCCAACATGTAATAAGTGGCAAGCGTGATTTCAGGATCAGTGATGTTTACTTCTACGATCGTTGCGCCTAGCTCTTCGTATTTTTTCAAAGCGGCGCGTGCTGCTTGCTCAACTTCGCTATCAAGCCCTGTACCGAAGTATTCCTTAGCCACACCGATACGTAAGCCGTCAAATGGCTTGTCACCAGCAGCAGCTTGGGCATCATTGATATCTTGTATATAGTCAGGCATCTCGTATTGGATAGAAGTTGCATCACGTGGGTCATGACCAATCATTGGTTGGAGCAGATAGGCGCAATCTTTTGCGCTACGTCCCATGCTACCCGCTTGGTCTAGACTTGAGGCATAAGCAATCATACCAAAGCGTGACACACGGCCATAAGTAGGCTTGATACCGGTTAAGCCACAGAATGAAGCAGGCTGACGAATTGAGCCACCAGTGTCACTACCTGTTGCCATTGGCGCAAAACCTGCCGCAACCGCAGCAGCACTACCACCTGATGAGCCACCAGGCACACGCTCTAGGTTCCAAGGGTTTTGTACCGTACCATAGTATGAGCTGCTGTTGTCTGAACCCATCGCAAACTCATCCATATTGAGCTTACCCAAGCTAATCATGCCCGCTTTATTGATGTTAGAGACGATAGTTGCGTCATATGGTGAGACAAAGTTATGCAGCATTTTAGAGCCACAAGTTGTCAGCACACCTTGAGTACAAAAGATGTCTTTGTGCGCCATAGGTACACCAAGTAGTGGACGCTTATCGCCCTGCGCACGCATCTCGTCTGCTGCTTTCGCTTGTGCGCGTGCTGTTTCAGAAGTGTGAGTGATAAAGCTGTTAATCTTGCTGTCTAGCGCATCAATACGCTTGATATAATGTTCGGTTAATTCCGCGCTGCTAAATTGTTTGTCTTGCAAGCCCGTAATGAGCTGCTCGGTACTTAATAAATGAAGTTCAGACATAAGGTGTCGTCCGTCAAAATGTGAATAACATAAAATAAAGTTAAATGAGGAAAATACAAAACTGAATCAACAGTTTATTCAATGACCTGTGGTACCAGATACAAACCTTCTTCAACGGCAGGCGCGACTGATTGATTGCGTTCACGATTGATATCGTGCTTAGCGACGTCAGCACGCAGCTCTTGGCAAGCTTCATGAATATTGGCCAATGGTTTGATATCAGTGGTATCAACATTCGCAAGGGTATTCATCAGTTTTAGTACTTTACTAATGTCGTCGGCATAGCTATCGGCTGTATTTTCATCGACACCTAAGCGTGCAAGGTTGGCAACTTCTAGGATTTCTTCACGGCTGACGTTGCTGTCAGACGTTGCTGGTGGCTGTGACATGGTTTCTCCAGTGAAGGACAGTTTTTGTTAGATTTAGGTTACAAGCAGCTACTACGTAAGCGCTAAGATAATATCTTATATAAAGTTGTTTTATTATAAAGCATCTGACCCAAGTTTACAGAGCATGACGCTTGATTGATGCACAATATCGATTAAGAAAGCATGGTTTACAAAACTGACTATATAATTCACGATTGATTCTCAATTGCTTACCCATTGAGCGCTGAAATACGTTACAGTATGTACCTGTGCTACTAAGCAAAATTATCGCCTGCCTGTAGAGCCCTTGTTAGTTATTGAATTAGATGATGTTTCATTAATATGAATGGTAGAGACTACTATTTCAAATTTTGTAACAACTTTTAGCGTTTAAGACCAAAATCCTTACGTATTGATGTAAATACCTGTGTTTTTTTTGAGCTAAATAGGTATAATTTAGCTCGATTTTTCATTTCATCATTATTGCTTAGGTTTCACTTGTTGCGATGTTCAGCTTTTGCTTCAAGTAATGTCTATCGACGACCTGCTCAACACTGACGAGTAACACCTCAGTCAATCTCATTCGCCTCATTCGTAAGACGCTGGATATATTAGTCATGAACCTGTTTGGATTTTTATCAAATAATATCGCTATCGACCTCGGTACTGCGAACACCCTAATTTTTATTCCTAATAAAGGCGTCGTACTTGACGAGCCTACGGTAGTCGCGCTACGAAGTAATCGTACGCAGAATCCTACTGTTGCTGCTGTTGGTATCGATGCCAAGCAGATGCTGGGGCGCACCCCTGCCAATATTACAGCGATTCGTCCATTAAAAGATGGGGTGATTGCTGATTTTGAAGTGACACAAAAGATGCTCAAGCACTTTATCATGAAGGTAAAGGCTAAGCGCTTTCTAGCGCAGCCTAATGTGGTAGTGTGTGTGCCTTGCAAATCTACTCTCGTCGAGCGTAAAGCGATTCGTGAAGCAGTGTCATCAGCAGGTGCCAGTAAGGTATTATTGCTAGAAGAGCCAATGGCTGCAGCGATTGGTGCTGGTATGCCGGTTCATGAAGCTAGTGGTTCGATGGTTGTTGATATCGGTGGTGGTACGACTGAAATTGCTGTTATCGCACTATCTGGTTGCGTCTATGCTGAATCGATTCGTATTGGTGGTGATATGTTTGATGAAGCCATTATTACTCATGTACGTCGTACTCATGGCTGTGTGATTGGTGAGACAACGGCTGAGCGTATCAAACAAGAAGTGGGCTCTGCACTGAATGAGGACAGTCAGTTAGAAGTAGAAGTGCGTGGTCGTAGCATGGCTGAAGGTGTGCCAAAAACATTTACGATCAATTCAGAAGAGATACAAAAAGCACTGAGTGATCCACTAAGTGGTATTGTAAGTGCGGTTAAAGCAGCACTTGAACAAACGCCACCTGAGCTATCATCAGATATCGCAGAGCGTGGTATTGTCTTGACTGGTGGCGGTGCGTTATTACGTGATTTAGACAAGTTGATTTCAAGAGAAACAGGATTGCCTGTGACCGTTGCCGAAGATCCGCTGACTTGCGTCAGTCGTGGTGGTGGTATTGCACTTGATTTTATCAACAACAAAAGTTTGAATATGATTTTTGTTTAAGCTATTTAAATGAAGATAAAAGAATTGGTTGTAACTATATAAAGGTGAAGATAAAGGTAAAGGCAGCCAATTGTGCTGCCTTTAATCACATTAATAAAGGCTAGAATTCAGCACTGGCTACCGTTTATTTTATAACCCCTGAGTTAGACGACTTATGATTCCAAGTATTTTTGCGCGCCAGCCGTTAGCACTTCGTAAGACTGCCATAGTACTGATAGCAGCTTTAGTACTGATGTGGTTCGATAGCAAAAATCCAGAGTGGTTTAATTCAATACGCAATACTAGCCATGCTGCTATGCAGCCTATCTATGAGTTGTCACTATTACCCAGCTATGCCAAACATTGGGCGAGTGGAAGCTTACAATCTAAAGAAACACTACGCCGCGAAAATATACAATTAAAGTCGCAACTGATACACGCACAAGCCAAGCTTCAGCAACAAGATTATATCTTGGCACAAAATGCGCGCCTGCAAGGTATTTTATCAACCACCAAGCCTGAGCAGTTTGAGCTCAATCTAGCACAGGTTATCGGTACTGATACCAATTTACTTAGACAAATTGTGATGCTGAATAAAGGTGCACGAGATGGGGTGCAAGTTGGACAAACGGTTATTGACGAAACGGGTATTTTAGGGCAAATCATTAATGTCTATCCCAATACCAGTCGCTTGCTATTGATAACCGATGAACAGCAATCAGTTGCCGTTACGGTTAAACGTACTGGTCAACGCGCTATCGTTACCGGACAAGGAATACCAACCTCGCTGAGCCTTGATTATGTATTCAAAACATCAGACGTACGTGTGGGTGACGAGTTAGTTTCATCAGGGTTAGGCGGCCGGATTCCAGCCGGTTACCGAGTCGGTCGTGTGGCTCATATCCAAAACACCCAAGCCGATAATTTTAAAAGTATAGAAGTGACACCAGCGGCAAATTTTATCGATAACGCTTATGTGCTCATTCTCCAAGATAAACTAGCCAACTAAATAGTGTTACTCATCAGTGCTGCTTAATATCGAGCTATTAACCCAATATTTGACATCGTTCGGCAAAACATTGTCCTCTTTAGCCTATGTAAATGACTATTAATTGGGTTGAAAGCACACCCTAGTAGTCGCTTATATACTTATTATCTGTTTAGTCACAGTGAACATCACATCAATGCTTAATTATGTTTTAATAGCAGCCGCTAACACACCCGCTAAGGTAAGTACTCATGTCGTATCCTGATTCTGAGAATGCAACGGTACTGATCATTGTTACGATTATTCTTAGCTTCGTTGTTGCATCATCGCTTAATATTTATCCATTAAGTCCTAGTATGGCTACATTGCGTCCTATGGTCATGGTGATGGTTTTGGTTTTTTGGTTGTTGTTTCAACCGCGTTATGTCGGTATCTTTACGGCATTTACCATCGGTTTTATCGCTGACTTACTGATGGATACCCACCTAGGACAGCAAGCTTTTGCAGCAGTAGTAGTAGCGCTTGTGATTAAACTGACCAGTATCTATGTTAAGCAGTTAAATACTGTTAGTGCATGGGTAATCGCGAGCCTAGGATTGACTGTATTTCAATTAGCTCTATGGGTATTGCAGATGTTTGTTCAAAACATCTTTGTTGCACAATCCGCCTTTTCATTAATGATGAGTATTCTAAGCTGGCCATTGGTATTACTTATTTTACGTAAGTTTACACGTTAATCAAAGCGATGACGGATAGCGTTTGGCGCTAGCAATCATGCATGAGTAGTTAAGCGTGATTTTTTTTGATTTGAGTATCTATTATCTATAAAACCTCTATGAGGATAAATTCTCAACACACAATAATTTATACAGTAAGAGAGTAGCGATGGATATCGTTTTAGCATCTGGTTCGCCGCGCCGCCGTGAGCTATTGGAAAGAGCAAAGCTGAATTTTAGTATCTTGAGTGCAGATATCAATGAAATACGCTATGATAATGAGTCGCCAAAAGACTATATCGAGCGCATGGTCGCTACCAAAGCTGAGGCGGCGATAAAACAGCTAAATGAAAAGATCCAAGCCAATAAAATGAACTGTGCTGAGCAGCTTATTATTTTAACCTCAGATACCATTGGTGTATTACCAGATGGTAAAACGGTTCTGGTCAAACCAGTCGATCGCGAGCATGCCTATAGTATGTGGCAGCAAATGTCTGATAATGTTCATGAGGTTTGGACGGCAGTTCAAGCGACTCAAATATCATTATTGCCAGACCTTGCTAATTTAACGACTGATTATCAGCAAGGTTTTCAAGTTGTGAACCGCCAACAAATCACTGAACGCACAGAAGTTACATTTATTCCGCTGACGGAACCGATGATGAGCGACTACTGGGACAGTGGTGAGCCTGCTGATAAAGCAGGTGGTTATGGTATTCAAGGTTTAGGTGCTGCATGGGTGAGCCGTATTAATGGTAGCTACACTAACGTCGTTGGCTTACCGCTATCGCAAACATTGGCACTTATTAGAGACATGCAGGCAGATTAAGCAAATATCATGAACCTGCTAAAAGTGAATGACTGATGTTCTGCACATAATGACACGGTAGGGTAATGGGCAAGAGTAAGTCGCATTTGTTACACTATAAAGCTAATAGGCGATGAACGCCTAACAAAAAAGCTGAGAGATAAGAGAAAAACATTATGTCCGAAGAGCTGCTCATTAATATTAGTCCAATGGAGTCCCGTGTTGCAGTATTAGACAATGGTATCTTGGGCGAGATTTATATCGAACGTCATCATAAACTGGGTTTGGTTGGTAATATTTATCTGGGTACGGTTGTCCGTGTCCTACCTGGTATGCAAGCAGCGTTTGTTGATATTGGTCAGTCACGTACAGCTTTTTTGCATGTCAATGATATGCAGCGTGAGCCGCGCCCAGTTGCAGAAAGTAAAAATAAAGCCGCTGTACATAAAGAAAGCGATACAGACCGTGGCCTTGTGAATACTTCTGACGATGATTTGGCCGTTATGTCACCTGTAGTTAGCGTGCCAAGCTCGGAAATTATGCCTGTTTCTAAAACATTGATTCAGCATCGTCTACACGAAAGCCAACGTATCTTAGTGCAAGTAACGAAAGATCAGTTAGGTAGTAAAGGTGCTCGTCTGACCACCAACATATCGCTACCGTCACGCTATTTGGTGTACCTGCCATCAAGTGAACATATCGGTATATCGCAGCGTATTGACGGCGATGAAGAACGTACTCGTCTAAAAACTGAACTCAGTAGTTTAATGCAAACGGTTAATCTAAAAGGTGGATTGATTGCTCGTACCGCTGCTGAACGCGTTCCTGTCGAAAAGCTTGAAGAAGATATCTATTACCTGTTACAGCTATGGCGCACTATCTGTGCTCGTCGCCAAGAAATAAACCACCATCAAAGCTCAGAGCTTATTTACCAAGAACTGGCACTGCCATTAAGATCTATTCGTGACTTGGTACATGCTGATACCGAAAAAGTCATCATCGACAATACACAGATATATGAGCAAGTAAGATACTTTGCCAAAGAGTTTGTACCTTTTGTCTACGATCGAATTGTCCATTATACTGCTGAGCAATCTCTATTTGATATACACCGTGTCGAAGATGACTTACGTGATGCCTTAAAACGCCGCGTAGATCTCAAGTCAGGTGGTTATTTGATTATCGATCAAACAGAAGCGATGACAACGATTGACGTAAACACGGGTTCCTTTGTTGGTGGTCGATCATTAGAAGACACTGTTTATAAAACCAATCTAGAGGCGACTCATGCCATTGCTCGTCAGCTGCGTTTGCGAAATCTAGGTGGCATCATTATTTTAGACTTTATCGATATGCTAGAACAACAGCACAAAGACGATGTGTTAGAGAGCTTACAAGCTCAGTTAAAGCAAGATTATGCCAAGACTAAGATTACGCAAGTCAGTGAGCTTGGCTTGGTAGAGATGACCCGTAAACGTACCCGTGAGTCATTAGGGCAGCAGCTTTGTGAGCCGTGCCCAACCTGTCAAGGCCGTGGCTTTGTAAAAACAGCTGAAACCGTGTGTTTTGAAATATTTCGTGAGATTATGCGCTGTGCTCGCACTTATAACTCTCCCAAAAAATTCACCGTCGTGGCCCATGCATCAGTCATTGACTTGCTACTAACGACAGAGTCAGATACCGTAGCAGATCTGGAATATTTACTTGGTAGGGTGATTACTTTTGATGTGGAAAATCTTTATACCCAAGAACAATATGATATCGTTTTAGACTGATGGCTTATCTGTTATAGATAACGGAATCATTAGAAATAGATAGCGATGCTTAAAAAGCGTAATATCTAGACCGACTACAGATATAGCTCTTGCAATGAGCGAAATAATATGTATAATACACACCACTGAATTATATATGCGCAGCTGACTAGAAAAGCTGGCGCTATGACAGCTAGAGCATCGTTTCTAGCACTATTTCATTATGCCTTTGCTGCTTTCCAATATATAGGAGGGTCGGCGGGGCTTTAAACTATTTTACTTTTGGCACGCTATAAGTTCGGATAAAGAACTCATTCTGGTTAAGAACAGAAGGCCGCTTTAAGTGAATATTTAACCAAACGGCTTTTGATCATATCTTTGCAAAGCAAGAATGATAAAAGCACATATTAGGAGCTTGCTGGCATGGCTAACCAGAGAATCCGTATCCGTCTTAAGTCTTTTGATCATCGTTTGATCGATCAATCTGCACAAGAGATTGTTGATACTGCAAAGCGCACCGGTGCGCAAGTTTGTGGTCCTGTACCGTTGCCGACTCGCATTGAGCGCTTCAACGTTCTAACCTCACCACACGTTAATAAAGACGCTCGTGACCAGTACGAAATTCGTACTCATAAGCGTATGGTTGATATCGTTCAGCCAACTGACAAAACTGTGGATGCGCTAATGAAATTAGATTTAGCGGCGGGTGTTGACGTTCAAATTGCTTTGGGTTAATGCACATTAAACACCCAACCCATTAATATAAGATATAAAGAGGTCTAAAATGGCGATCGGTTTAGTCGGTAAAAAGTGCGGCATGACCCGTGTCTTCACTGAAACAGGCGCATCTATCCCTGTAACAGTGGTTGAGGTCGATGCAAACCGCATTACTCAAGTAAAAAATACTGATGTAGATGGTTATCAAGCCATCCAAATTACCACAGGTACCCGTCGTGACAGCCGTGTAACAGCTGCACAGAAAGGTCACTTCGCTAAAGCTGGTGTTAAAGCTGGCCGTGGTGTTTGGGAATTTCGTGCCAACGAAAGCGATCTTGAAGGTCGTGAGATTGGTGGCGAAATTCTAGCTGACTTGTTCGAACAAGGTCAGATGGTTGATGTGACAGGAAACAGTAAAGGTAAAGGTTTCCAGGGTCCTGTTAAGCGTCACAACTTTAGTATGCAAGATGCTACTCATGGTAACTCAGTGTCTCATCGTGCACATGGTTCAACTGGTCAGAACCAGTCACCAGGTAAAGTATTCAAAGGCAAAAAGATGGCGGGTCAGATGGGTAACAAGCGCGTTACCGTTCAAGGCCTAGAAGTGATTTCGGTTGATGCCGAAAAAGGGTTACTTGTCATCAAGGGTGCTATCCCAGGTGCCACCGGTGGCGATGTTATCGTACGTCCGTCAGTCAAAGCCTAAGCAAGGGGATTAACGTGGATTTAAAAACAGTTACAGGTGCGGCGGTTGAGCTTTCTGATACGGCATTTGGTCGTGAATTCAACGAAGCACTAGTGCATCAAGTCGTCACCGCTTATTTAGCTGGTGCTCGCCAAGGTACACGCGCACAAAAAACCCGTGCCGAAGTTTCTGGCGGTGGCATCAAGCCATGGCGCCAAAAAGGTACTGGTCGCGCTCGTGCGGGTTCTATTCGTAGCCCAATCTGGCGTTCAGGTGGTCGTGCATTCGCTGCAAAACCACAAGATTGGTCACAGAAAGTAAACCGTAAAATGTATCGCGGTGCGATGCAGTGCATCCTAGCCGAATTGATTCGCCAAGAGCGTTTGATTTTGGTAGAAGAGTTGAGCGTTTCTGGGCCGAAAACTAAAGAACTGATTGCAAAGCTAAATGAGCTTGGTGCACCTCGTGCCTTGATCGTCACTAAAGAAGTTGACGAAAACTTATACTTAGCTGCTCGCAACATTCCACATGTCAATGTACTTGGTACAAATGAAGTGGACCCAGTGAGCTTGATCGCATTTGATAAAGTGGTCATGTCAGTTGAAGCTGCGAAACAATTTGAGGAAGCACTAGCATGAATAACGCAAGACTTTATCAGGTCTTAAGAGGGCCTGTATTCTCAGAAAAATCTCAAATGCTTGGCGACTCACTTGGTGTGCAGGTATTTAAAATTGATTCTAATGCTACTAAGCTTGAAGTCAAAAAAGCAGTTGAGTTGATGTTTGAAGGTGTTGAAGTTACTAAAGTGAACACTTTGAATGTTAAAGGTAAGACAAAGCGTTTTGGTAAAAGCATCGGCCGTCGTAACGACTACAAAAAAGCCTATGTTACCTTAAAAGCTGGTCAAGATGTACAAATGGCTGATGCTGGTGAAGACGTAGTAAACACTACTGATTCTGCTAGTGAAACAGCGAATAACGAATAAGGATTACACTCATGCCTATCGTAAGAGCAAAGCCAACATCACCAGGCCGTCGTTTTGTTGAAAAAGTGGTGCATCCACACCTTTACAAAGGTCGTCCTTTTGCAGCGCTTCTTGAATCAAAAAGTAAGTCAGGTGGTCGTAATAATAATGGTCGCATAACGACTCGTCATATTGGCGGTGGTCATAAGCAGCATTATCGTGTTATCGATTTCAAACGTACTAAAGACAATATCCCAGCTACAGTAGAACGTATTGAATACGATCCTAACCGTACTGCACACATTGCCTTGCTTAAGTATGCGGATGGCGAACGTCGTTACATTATTGCTGCTAAAAAACAAGCAGTTGGTGATACGGTAATGTCAGGTGAAACTTCACCAATCCGTCCAGGTAATTGTTTACCACTGAAAAACATCCCATTGGGTACTGTGATTCACAATATCGAACTTAAAATCGGTAAAGGTGCACAGATGGCTCGTGCAGCGGGTGCTAGTGTTCAGTTATTAGGTCGTGACGGTATTTATGCTATTCTACGTTTACGTTCTGGCGAGACTCGCCGCGTACATGTGAATTGCCGTGCTGTTATCGGTGAAGTTTCTAACACTGAAAACAACTTGAAATCACTTGGTAAAGCCGGTGCTTCACGTTGGCGTGGTGTTCGTCCTTCAGTTCGTGGTGTCGCTATGAACCCGGTTGATCACCCACATGGTGGTGGTGAAGGTCGTAACAAAGGTCGCCATCCAACTAGCCCTTGGGGTCAGAAGTCTAAAGGACTTAAAACGCGTAGTAATAAGCGTACTGACAACATGATCATCCGCCGTCGCGCCAAGAAGAAATAAAGGAAGAATTTCATGCCTCGTTCATTGAAAAAAGGTCCATTCATAGACGCGCATTTGTTTGCTAAAGTTGAGAATGCATTAGACACCAACTCACGCAAGCCAATTAAGACTTGGTCGCGCCGCTCGATGATTTTGCCACAAATGGTTGGCCTAACTTTATCTGTTCACAACGGCCGTACTCATGTACCGGTTATCGTGAGCGAACAGATGGTTGGTCATAAACTAGGTGAATTTGCCCCGACTCGTACGTATCGTGGTCATGGCATTGACAGAAAAGCTAAGAAATAAGGTGCTTACCATGGAAGTAACTGCAAAATTACGCGGTGCCGCCATATCGGCACAAAAAGTTAGACTCGTTGCTGATGAAGTTCGTGGCAAATCTATTGAGCGTGCTTTGGATATCCTAACGTATAGCAATAAAAAAGGCGCTGTGTTTGTTAAGAAATGTCTTAACTCAGCTATCGCCAATGCCGAAAACAACAACGGTCTAGATATCGATACTCTTAAAGTATCAACTATCTACGTTGATGAAGGCATTACGCTAAAACGTATCCTACCACGTGCCAAAGGTCGCGCTGATCGTATCAGCAAGCGTACTTGTCACATCACTATAAAGGTAGGAGAATAAGTTATGGGTCAAAAAGTACATCCAATCGGAATTCGTCTTGGTGTTGTCAAAAAGCATAATGCAAACTGGTATGCTAACCCTAAACAATACTCAGAATACCTCATCAACGACATTCAAGTTCGTGAATACCTTCGCAAGAAGCTAGATAACGCTATGATCAGTAACATCATGATCGAGCGTCCTACTGGCGCTGCTAAGATTACCATCGCCACTGCGCGCCCTGGTATCGTTATCGGTAAGAAAGGCGAAGATATCGAAAGACTTCAAAAAGAATTGACCAAAATTATGGGCGTACCTGCTCAGGTCAACATTGAAGAAATCACGTCACCTGATCTTGATGCACGTCTGGTTGCAGACGGTATTGGTAGCCAACTTGAGCGTCGTGTTATGTTCCGTCGTGCAATGAAGCGCGCTGTACAGAACAGCATGCGTTCTGGTGCTAAAGGTATTAAAGTTGAGTTGTCTGGCCGTCTTGGCGGTGCTGAGATTGCTCGTACTGAATGGTACCGTGAAGGTCGTGTGCCATTGCATACACTCCGCGCTGATATTGACTATGCGTCAGTACGTGCAGAGACAACTTACGGCACTATCGGTGTAAAAGTTTGGATTTTCCGTGGCGAAATCCTTGACGGTATGAACAGTGTTTATAACCCCGTCAACGAAGAGAAGCCTCGTGCGCCAAAACGCCGTGGTCGTGGAAACGGAAACCGTCGAAACTCAGACAGAGGTTAAACTATGTTACAGCCAAAACGTACCAAGTTTCGTAAAATGCACAAAGGTCGTAACACTGGGCTAGCTCATCGTGGAAGCACCGTTGCATTTGGACAAATTGGTCTAAAATCGTTGACTCGTGGTCGTATGACTGCCCGTCAAATTGAAGCAGCACGTCGTACCATCACTCGTAAAATTAAGCGTGGCGGTAAGATTTGGATTCGTGTATTCCCAGACAAGCCAATTACCAACAAACCATTAGAAGTACGTATGGGTAAAGGTAAAGGTCCTGTTGAATATTGGGTATGCGAAATCAAGCCTGGTAAAGTGCTATATGAAATCGAAGGGGTCTCTGAAGAGCTTGCTCGTGAAGCGTTAACGCTTGCCGCAGCAAAACTGCCCTTTAAAACTACCATTGTTAAGCGGACGATAATGTAATGAAGATCAGTGAATTACGTGATAAATCATTAGAAGAACTGACCCAGTTACTTGATGAAAAGCAACTTGATGCTTTCCGTATTCGTATGGCTAAAGCAACTGGTCAGTTGGGTAATACCCATGAAGTACGTGCCAATCGTCGTACGATTGCACAGCTTCAGACTTTGATTAACGAGAAACAACGAGGCGACTCATGAGCGATAACAATCAAACAGCTACCAATGCTAGCGTATTGACAGGACGAGTTGTCAGCGACAAGATGGATAAGTCCATCACAGTTTTGATTGAGCGTCTGGTTCGTCATCCTCTATATGGCAAACAGCTTCGTCGTTCTACAAAAATCAAAGCACATGATGAGAACAATGTTTGCCAACAAGGTGACCTTGTCCGTATCAAAGAAACGCGTCCAATCTCAAAAACTAAGTCTTGGACTTTAGTTGATGTGGTTGAAAAAGTAGAAAAAATCTAAGTAAATTGCATTAAAAGCCAGAAGCTGTTAGAATAGCCGCCTTTTTAAGGATGCTGATTGCGCCGAGCGTATATCACTCACATTAAGAGTAGGTCGCGGCTATTTATATTAAAATGCCGTCTACTCATACTGTGCTAGCGGCAGCAACTGGTTTTTATTGCTCATACGTGTGGAGTAACGCTATGATTCAGGTTGAGTCAATGCTGGAAGTTGCAGATAATAGCGGTGCAAGGCGAGTTCAGTGCATTAAAGTACTGGGTGGTTCTCATCGTCGTTATGCATCAGTTGGCGACATTATTAAAGTAACGGTTAAAGAAGCCATTCCTCGTGGTCGTGTTAAAAAAGGCGACGTGATGAATGCAGTAGTTGTGCGTACCAAAAAAGGCGTTCGTCGTCCGGATGGTTCTGTGTTGCGTTTTGATGACAATGCTGCGGTATTGTTAAACCAAAACAAAGCGCCAATTGCAACTCGTATTTTTGGACCGGTAACTCGTGAACTACGTGGTGATCAGTTTATGAAAATTGTATCACTTGCACCAGAAGTATTGTGAGGTAATCCATGTCAAAATTACGTAAAGGCGATACAGTTATCGTGATTGCTGGGAAAGATAAAGGCAAACAAGGTACTGTACAAGCTGTAAAAAACGATCGTATTAAAGTAGAAGGCATTAATATTGTTACTAAACATCAGAAGCCTAATCAGGCAGCTGGCGTTGAAGGCGGTATTCTTAAGCAAGAAGCTTTTCTACATATCTCAAATGTCGCAATTTTAAATGCGCAAACCCAAAAAGCTGATCGTATTACTTATCAGTTCGATGAAGACGGCAAGAAACAACGCGTCTATCGTTCGAACGGTGAAGTAGTGGCGACTGCGTAAGACACTAAGGGTGTAATGGTAATGGCAAGATTAAAATCTTTATATAACGATAAGTTAAAGCAGCAAATCAAAGAAGAGCTTGGTTTAACAAATGTGATGCAAGTGCCTAAAATCACTAAAATCACACTTAACATGGGTGTGGGCGGCGCGTCTCAAGATAAGAAAATTCTTGAAGGTGCCGTTGCCGATATGACCGCTATTGCTGGTCAAAAGCCTGTTGTTACTAAAGCGCGTAAATCAGTTGCTGGTTTTAAAATTCGTGAAGAATGGCCAATTGGCTGTAAAGTAACGCTACGCGGTGAGCAAATGTACGAATTTTTAGATCGTCTCATTGCCATTGCAATTCCTCGTATTCGTGATTTCCGCGGTTTTTCACCTAAAGCCTTTGACGGACGTGGTAACTACTCATTGGGTATTAAAGAACAAATCGTATTCCCAGAAGTAGATTTTGACAAAATTGATCGTATCCGTGGTATGGATGTGACAATCACCACGTCAGCTAGTAGTGATGAAGAAGGTCGTGCGTTGCTTAAAGCATTCGGCTTCCCATTTAAATAAGGTAAAGACGTTATGGCAAAGAAGAGCATGATTAACCGCGAATTAAAGCGCGAAAAAATGGTTGCTAAATATGCTGAAAAGCGTATCAAGCTAAAAGAAACTATCAGTGATATGACTGCAAGTGACGAAACTCGTATGGAAGCGATGCTAGAGCTACAAGCTCTACCACGTAATTCATCACCAGTACGTCTGCGTAATCGTTGTGCTATCACCGGTCGTCCTCATGGTTACTTCCGCAAGTTTGGCTTATCACGCAATATGCTGCGTGAGCGTGTCATGCAAGGCGATGTGCCTGGTGTTCGTAAAGCAAGCTGGTAAGGAGTAACTATATGAGTATGCAAGATACCGTTGGGGATATGCTAACCCGTATTCGTAACGCACAAATGGCTAATAAAGTATCGGTAGCAATGCCGAACTCTAAATTACGTAAATCAATTGCTGATTTATTGGTTAGCGAAGGTTATGTGGCTAGTGCTGTTGTCGCTGAAGAAGCAAACAACAAAGCAACACTTACTATTGAACTAAAATACTTCGAAGGCAAAGCTGTCATCGAAACTATTCAACGTTATAGCCGTCCTGGTTTGCGTCAGTTCCGTGGTAAAGATTCTATTCCTACTGTTAAACAGGGTATGGGCGTTGCTATTGTATCAACTAGCCAAGGTATCATGAGCGATCGTGCTGCACGCGCTGCTGGTATCGGTGGTGAAATTGTCGCATTTGTAGCGTAAGCTACACGACGATGAAGTTTATTTGATAGTTGTTAGGCTCTTGTTAATTGAATGGTTATAAATTAATTTAAATTGATAGGTGTCTAACACAGTCAACTATGCTAAACTAACATGCTTTTTAGCCTGTTAGTTTTTTCGCTAATATAAAGAAGTTAATTTTTTAAGGAATATTCCTATGTCTCGTGTGGCTAAAGCCCCAGTAACGCTGCCAAACGGCGTAAGCGTTACTTTGAACGATCGGCAGGTCGAAGTTAAAGGCAAGAACGGCAATTTGTCTTTACGCCTGCATGAATTGGTCGAGCTGAAACAGGAAGATGATGCTATCATTTTCTCACCTACAGTCGATTCAAAAGAAGCTATGATGTACACTGGCACCATGCGCGCTCTAGTTAACAACTATGTTAAAGGCGTTCATGAAGGCTTTGAAAAACGTCTTCAATTGATTGGTGTTGGTTATCGTGCACAAGTTGCTGGCAATAAAGTAACGTTAAACGTTGGCTATTCTCACCCAGTAGAGTATACGTTGCCTGAAGGTGTATCAGCTGAAACCCCAACGCAAACTGAAATTGTTTTGAAATCAAACAATAAACAGCAGCTTGGCCAAGCAGCGGCTAACATCCGTGGTTTCCGCCCACCTGAGCCTTATAAAGGTAAAGGTATTCGTTATAGTGACGAGCATGTGATTCGCAAAGAAGCTAAGAAAAAATAAGGTGAGTTGAAATGTTTGATAAAAAAGCAGCTCGTCTACGTCGAGCAAAGAAAACCCGTGCGCATATCCGTTTCTTAGGCGTTCATCGCTTAACGGTTAACCGTACGCCAAAACATATTTATGCCCAGATTATCTCTCCTAACGGTGGTGAAGTGATTGCTCAGGCATCTACCTTAGACGGCAGCTTGCGCTCTGGTGCGACTGGTAATGTTGATGCAGCAACGTCTGTAGGCCAAATGATCGCAGAACGCGCAAAAGCAGCTGGCATTAATAAAGTTGCCTTTGACCGTAGTGGTTTTAAATATCATGGTCGAGTTAAAGCTTTAGCTGAAGCGGCTCGCGAAAACGGATTGGAGTTTTAATCATGGCTAGAAATGATAAAAATGATAAAAATGAACAGACTGACGGTCTAGTAGAACGCTTAGTTACCGTTGATCGTGTTGCAAAAGTAGTTAAAGGTGGTCGTATTTTTTCGTTCACTGCGTTGACTGTAGTGGGTGACGGCAATGGTCGCGTGGGTTTTGGTCGTGGTAAAGCACGTGAAGTGCCAGCTGCTATTCAAAAAGCACTAGAAGCTGCTAAACGTAATATGATTACTGTTGAGTTAAATGATGCAACTTTGTATCATCCGATCAAAGCACGTCATGGTGCTAGTAAAGTCTATATGCAGCCTGCATCTGAAGGTACTGGCGTAATCGCTGGTGGTGCAATGCGTGCTGTGTTAGAAGTTGCTGGTGTCAAAGATGTTTTGACTAAATGTTATGGTTCTACCAATACTGCTAACGTTGTTCGTGCAACGTTTAACGGTTTACGTGATATGTCAACTCCAGAGAAGATGGCAGCTAAACGTGGTAAATCTGTAGACGAAATCTTGGGTTAACTTAGACTAGGTGAGTTACGATGAAAAAAATGAAAGTCACTCAATTTAAATCGGGTGCCCATCGCCTAAAGAGCCACAAAGCGAGCTTGAAAGGATTGGGTTTACGCCGCATTAATCATACTGTTGAAGTAGAAGATACTCCTTCAACTCGTGGTATGGTCAATCGCGTTAACTACATGGTAAAAGTGGAGGAAGCGTAATGGGTCTTAGATTAAATGAATTATCACCAGGTGTTGGCGCAAAGAAAACTGCCCAACGTCGTGGTCGTGGTATCGGTTCAGGTCTTGGTAAGACTGGTGGTCGTGGTGTAAAAGGTCAGAAGTCTCGTTCAGGTTCTAGCATTCGCTCAGGATTTGAAGGTGGTCAAATGCCTTTATACCGTCGTCTACCAAAATTTGGTTTTACCAGTAAGATGGCAATGAAAACTGCTGAAGTACGTCTTTCTGAACTAAAACAAATTGAAGGCGATGTGGTTAGTATTGAAACACTTAAAGCTGCCAACCTTATTCGTCATGATATGAAGCGTGCCCGTGTGATGTTATCAGGCGAAGTTACTAAAGCTTACACCTTTAAAGGTATTAAAGTAACTAAAGGCGCTAAGCAAGCAATCGAAGCTGCTGGTGGTAGCATCGAGGAGTAGTAACGTGTCAAAACAATCAATGTCATCGACTGGTATACCGCTTAATCCATTCGCATTTATACGAAAGTATGATGAATTATGGACGCGTTTATTATTCTTAATCGGCGCATTGATTGTTTATCGTTTAGGGTCACATATTCCAGTACCGGGTATTAACCCAGTTAATTTGGCTGATCTGTTTTCGCGCAACGAAAATACCATTTTGAGCATGTTCAACATGTTTTCAGGTGGTGCACTAGAACGTATGTCCATTATGGCACTTGGCATTATGCCATATATCTCAGCATCGATTATTGTACAGATGATGTCTGCGGTATTACCATCGCTTGAAGCTCTCAAAAAAGAGGGGGAAGCAGGACGACGTAAGTTAAATAAGTATACCCGTCAGGGGACACTTGCTTTAGCATTAGTACAGTCATTAGGAATGTGTGCTGGTTTAATCAGTCAAAATCTTACTTTATCTTCTGGTCTTACTTTTTATATTCCAGCCGTTACTTCTTTAGTAGCGGGCGCTATGTTTTTAATGTGGCTTGGTGAGCAGATTACAGAGCGTGGTGTGGGTAACGGTATTTCGATGCTCATTTTTGCGAGTATTGTGGCTGGTACACCAGGTATGATTTCGCAATCTATCGAACAAGTCAATCAAGGGCAGATGAACTTGATTGTATTATTTATTTTTGTGTTGCTAGGTATCGCGGTTACTGCTGGTATTGTTTATATTGAACGTGCCCAACGCCGTGTGCCTGTAAACTATGCACAGAAACAGCAACAAGGTCGCAAAATTTATGCTCAGCAGCAATCTCATTTGCCGTTGAAGCTAAATATGGCAGGCGTTATCCCTGCTATTTTTGCAAGCTCTCTGTTGTTGTTTCCAGCAAGTTTGGGACAATGGGTTGGTCAATCGACTGATCCAACCTTTACACAAAAAATATTACAAAATATGGCATTGGTATTGTCTCCAGGGCAGCCGCTATATTTGGTACTGTTTGGTGCGATGATTATTTTCTTCTGCTATTTCTATACGGCTCTGGTATTTAGTCCCCGTGAAGTTGCAGAGAACCTTAAACGTAGTGGTGCGTATATTCCAGGTATTCGCCCAGGACAACAAACTCAGCGTTACCTCGATCATGTATTAAACCGACTGACCTTTATTGGCGCGATGTATATGACGGTTATTTGTTTAATGCCAATGGTCGTCCAGTCATCGTTTGGTGTGCCGTTTCAACTCGGTGGTACGTCTTTACTGATTATGGTGGTTGTGGTAATGGATTTCATATCGCAGATTCAAGCGCATTTGATGACCCATCAATATCATGATCAGACGTTAATTCAATCGCCCACTCAACCTTAAAAATGAGCGGTACGATATTTCAAGGAGCATGCTATGAAAGTTCAAGCATCAGTTAAAAAGATTTGTGGTAGCTGTAAAGTTGTGCGCCGTAAAGGCCGTGTACATATTATTTGTACAGCAGAACCTCGCCACAAGCAACGTCAAGGTTAATATTTAGTGTGATTTAGCCCTAGGCTCTATTACTGATTAAATTAATACTTGAAAAATGACGGCGGATGAGTTATTATCCGCCACTTGCCGTAGTTTATATGAAAAGCTTTTATAGTGCTTTTAATGGTTGGCTTATTATTAGGTCAATTCAGGAAAAGTGTTATGAAATTTTACGTATCGACAGCAACAAATCTGAAAAATAACGCTTTATCGAGAGATAATGCTCATTTTTCTTTAATGGAGAGAAATCAATGGCTCGTATTGCCGGCGTAAACATTCCGGATAATAAGCATGCTGTTATTTCACTAACTTATATCTTTGGTGTAGGTCGTACCACTGCTCAGAAAATCTTAGAAGCAGTTGGCATTGCCCCTACTACTAAAGTTAGCCAGTTAGATGATACACAGTTAGATGCTATCCGTGCACAAGTTGCAAATTACATGACTGAAGGTGATCTTCGTCGTGAAGTGTCAATGAATATTAAGCGCTTAGTTGATCTTGGTTGTTACCGTGGCATTCGCCATCGTCGTAACCTACCAGTTAGAGGTCAAAACACTAAGAACAACGCTCGTACTCGTAAGGGTCCGACACGCCCTCTCAAAAGATAATTAACTTAGGAAGCTAAAAGATGGCAAAAGACACTCGTAGTCGCAAAAAGGTGGCTCGTCGTTCAGTATCGGAGGGCGTAGCCCATATCCATGCGTCTTTTAATAACACCATTGTTACGATTACCGATCGCCAAGGTAATGCATTGGCTTGGGCCACTTCAGGTGGACAAGGCTTCCGTGGTTCACGTAAATCTACACCATTTGCAGCTCAGGTTGCAGCTGAAGTCGCTGGTAAAGCGGCCCAAGAATATGGTGTTAAGAATATCGATGTTTTGGTCAAAGGACCAGGACCGGGTCGTGAGTCTGCGGTAAGAGCACTAGGTGCATTGGGTTATAAAGTTAACAGCATCTCTGATGTAACCCCAATCCCACACAATGGTTGCCGTGCGCCCAAAAAGCGCCGCGTCTAATATTAAAGACGAAGCTTTTTATCCCAGAAGCTTATAGGAGACATAACAATGGCCCGCTATATTGGACCAAAACTCAAATTATCACGTCGTGAAGGTACTGACTTAGGTCTTAAGTCTGGTGTTAAACCATACGACGTAAAAACGAAAAAAGCTGGTCGTCCACCAGGTCAACACGGTGTAAGCCGTAACAAGACCTCAGAATATGCTCTACAGTTGCGTGAAAAGCAAAAAGTTAAGCGTATTTATGGTGTACTAGAGCGTCAATTCGCTAACTACTATAAAGAAGCTGCTCGTAAGCGTGGTGCTACTGGTGAGAACTTACTAGCTATGCTAGAAAGTCGTCTAGATAACGTGGTCTATCGCATGGGCTTTGGCTCAACTCGCGCAGAAGCACGTCAGCTAGTCAGTCATCGTACTGTTATGGTGAAAAAAGCTGGCCGTGATGAGTTTGTTCGTGTGAACATTCCATCAATTCAGCTTCAAGATGGTGATGTCATCGCTATCCAAGAGAAGTCTCGCGAACAACTACGTATTAAAAACGCTGTTGAACTAGCGACACAACGTGGTATTCCAGAATGGCTAGATGTTGACCACAGCAAACTACAGGGCACGTTTAAACAAGCGCCTGATCGTATTGATCTACCTGCTGAAATCAACGAAAGCTTGATCGTTGAGCTATACTCTAAGTAATGACGTACTGCTCGATGTCGTGAAAATGACATTGAGCAATTAACGTTAATTAAACCAGTTTAATAAATCGAGGTGACATCATGATGCTAAATGCAACTGAGTTTCTAACGCCGAATGCCATTAACGTGGATACGGTTAATGAAACGATTGCGAAAGTCACGCTCGAACCGTTAGAACGCGGCTTTGGGCATACTTTAGGTAATGCCTTACGTCGCATCTTGTTATCTTCATTACCTGGTGCTGCAGTCATTGAAGCTGAGATTGATGGTGTTGACCATGAATACTCAACACTTGAAGGACTACAAGAAGACGTGCTTGACTTGCTTTTGAACTTAAAAGGCTTGGCAATCACTCTTCATGACCAAAATGAAGTATTTTTGACCTTGGATAAACAAGGTCCAGGCACTATTACTGCTGCAGACATCGCGTTACCACATAATGTAGACATCATCAATCCAGAATTGGTATTGGGTACATTGAGTGATCGTGGTCATCTTAAGATGCGTTTGCGTGTAGTAATGGGTCGTGGATATGAGCCAGCAAACCAGCGCCGTGAAGATGGTGATACTAAAGCAATTGGACGCTTGAAGCTTGATGCAAGCTTTAGTCCTGTGCTTCGTGTTGCTTATCAGGTTGAGAACGCTCGTGTAGAGCAGCGTACTGATCTTGATCGTCTTATCGTTGAGCTTGAAACTAATGGCACTATAGATCCAGAAGAAGCAATTCGTAAAGCAGCCACTATTTTACAACAACAGATTTCTATCTTTGTTGACCTAGAAGCTGAAGAAGCGCCTGAGCCTGTGAAAGAAAAAGAAGAGGTTGATCCGGTGCTATTACGCCCTGTGGACGATCTTGAACTAACGGTTCGCTCAGCCAACTGCTTAAAAGCTGAAAACATTTACTATATCGGTGATTTGGTACAGCGTTCAGAGACTGAACTACTAAAAACCCCAAATCTTGGTAAGAAATCATTAACAGAAATCAAAGACGTGTTAGCGTCTAAAGATTTAGAGCTCGGTATGCGCCTAGATAACTGGCCACCAGCTGATTTACGTGTTGATGATCGCTTTTCTTATCGTAGCCGTTAAACTTTAAGGATTTTTGACTATGCGCCATCGTAAGAGTGGAGTCAAGCTGGGTCGTACCGGCAGTCATCGTAAGGCAATGTTTCAGAACATGACTAACTCATTATTTGAGCATGAACTGATTAAAACAACTTTACCAAAAGCTAAAGAACTACGTCGCGTTGCCGAGCCATTAATCACTATGGCTAAAGAAGACAGCGTTGCTAACCGTCGTTTAGCATTTAGCCGTATGCGTAGCAAAGCTATGGTAGGCAAATTATTTGGCACGTTAGGTCCTCGTTACCAAACTCGTCCAGGTGGTTATTTGCGTATCGTAAAATGCGGTCATCGTGATGGTGATAATGCGCCAATGGCATATGTAGAGCTAGTTGATCGTGACTAGTTTGACACTGAATATATTATGTATAAAAAAAGCTCCAATTAATTGGAGCTTTTTTTATGTCAAATTTTCAACTACAGCAATAATGAATCAACACTAGCAGCACCTTGTCTAATGACTTCAGGTTGGCCACTAGTCATATCTACAATGGTGGTTAACTTGGTGGTTTTTATACCTGCATTTATTAGGCCATCAATCTGATTGCCCAAGATATCTTCAATTTCAAATGGGTCATCGAGAACATCATCACGGTTAGGCAGTATTAGTGAGCTGGTTAAAATGGGTTCATCCATTGCTTCTAACAGTGCTTGAGCAATAGTGTTACTTGGTACTCGAATGCCAATGGTTCTTTTTTTAGCATGAGACAGTTTTTTCGGCACATCTTTTGTGGCATTTAGGATAAAGGTTATGGGCGCCGGAGTGTGCGCTTTAAGTTGTTTAAATTGCATATTGTCTACAGTTGCGTAGTTGGCAATTTCACTTAGATCGCGGCATAGTAGTGTAAATTGATGCTTGTCATCAAGCTCACGAATCTGTTTAAGCTTTTCTAGAGCATCTTTCGCACCCAAGCGACAACCGAAAGCGTAGCTAGTATCGGTAGGATAGATGATTAATTGATCTTTACGTAACAGATCAGCTGCTTGTTCAATAAGGCGTGGTTGTGGATTATCAGGGTGAATATAGAATACTTGCATGATGCTTCCTTATCTTATAGTTATGAGGTTTTTCTTCATTTAAATAAGTATTTAGGTGGCTGAATTAAAGCTGTCTGGGGTGTGTCCTCATTTCAAAACTGCAGATAACAATGAGATAAATTGCCATCAAACGAGAATATAGTGTAAACAATATCGAGATATTAACCAGCTATTTGACGAAGTTTGGCAAAACTTTGCTATTTTTAGCCTAGTTAGAAAGCTATCGCTTGAATTGAGGACAAGCCCTAACACTATAGTTGATTCAATTGAAAAGTAGTACAAGGCAGCCAAGTGTAGATGCATATCTAATACTTCAAACGAGGTTAACGCTGTAATACTTTCATAATGGAATGACTATAATAGATTAGATTGCATATATATCTTATTATAACGTAAAGCATATATAATTTTAGTGGTGAGGCGTTATTGTTCGTACAAAATGATTGGCTATAGTCGATTCAATATTAAAAATAGTACAAGGCAAACGAGTGTAGATGTATACGTGATACTTCAAGCGAGGTTAACGTTGTAATACTTTTATAGTGGAGTGACTATATCTAGGTTGCAAGAAATAATAGTGTTAAGTGACGACTGGTTCGGAGGGTTTAATGGTAGAAATACTAAGCAAAGTGAATAATAAAGTTTTTGCGTCACGTGGTAAAGTATGAGGTCTTGCGATATATTCTTTTACCTGCTGATAAACATCTCTCACGAAAGTACTAGCACTGGTATCAAAATCTGCAAATAAGTTATCTTGTGAGACTTGAAAGGAGCGTCCACAGGCTAAAGTGAAGAGACATTCTAATGCTTGGGGTTTAATTTCTACACGCTCAAAAGCCTGCTGTTGTGCTGCTGATCGCCCATCGGGTGCATACCAGTATCCAAAATCAGGCAATCGTCTACGAGACTCTCCAGCGATACACCAGTGACTTAATTCTAGTAAACTCTTTGTCATTAGTGTACATGACTATGTTGTTGAAAATTAATAGATTTAGAATCTAAGTATATTTTTATCAATTGAAAAGAAAATGTACATTAATTCATGAAAAATTCAGCTGTTGTACATTCTACCTAATTAGATAAACACCGCTTATATTCAAGACTGAGAAGGAGGTTATCTATCTCTGCGCCTCAGTTATCTTATGATAAGATGATGCCTAATAAAGTGATTGTATTACACCTTCCTAAAAAAACCTAAATTTTGACTCTGGTTAAAGAATAATTTTAACAATCTTGAAATTTTTGTGTTCTCTTAAAATGCTAAGTCTTCGACAATATTAAATTAAAATATAAAGGATGTTTGGGCAGTATGCTAATAGATAACGTGGTAGAAAAAGTATCTGATACTCTTATTAATTCGATTCAAGATAATGACAAGCTTGCAGTAATGACAGGCCTTTTCTCTATATACGCATACGAACATTTAAAAGAGTCACTTAATAAAGTTGATTCAGCTCGACTGCTCTTCTCTCAAGCTAAAGGGTTTGATTATTTAAGTTCATCAGATAATGAGTCTCCATTTGGTGCATTAAATGGCACTGCGTTAGAAAATAAGTTTCGTAATCAGCTAAAACAGAAGGCAGTAGCCCAAGAGTTTGCAAGTTGGTTAGAGAAAAAAGTTTCAGTTCGACTGGTTCAACAGATTGGTGCCGTTCATCAACATGTCATACATGTTGATTCAATATTTGAATCAGTTGCTATCAATGGGGCTCAATTTAACGGCCAAGGTCTGGGTCTAACTGAATCTAAGGGTTTTGATATGATAACCCTTGCAAATGCTGACCAAGCCAAAGAGTTGCTTGCATTCTTTAATCGAGTTTGGGGTAGCAAAGCGCAAGTCAAAGAAGCTAAAGAGCTTTATCAAGCAGAGTTAGCAAAGCTAACTTCGGATCAAACACCACAATTTATTTACTTCATTACTTTGTATAGTATCTTTAAAGGCTTTATTGGTGAGCTGCAAGAAGATAAGATTTTGAAAGTAAAAACAGGTTTTAAAGATACTATCGTCTGGAATAAGCTCTATAAGTTTCAAAAGGATGGCGTGTTAGGTGCAATCAATAAGCTGGAACACTTTAACGGATGTATTATTGCTGATAGTGTAGGCTTAGGTAAAACATTCGAGGCACTTGCTGTAATTAAGTACTACGAGCTTCGTAATGATAAGGTCTTAGTTCTCTGTCCAAAAAAGTTGCGTGATAACTGGCTAATCTATACACAGAACGATAAGCGTAATCTACTTGCAAGTGACCGTTTTAATTATGATGTGCTAAACCATACGGACATGAGTCGTACCAGTGGTTATTCAGGAGATATAAATCTTGAAACTATTAATTGGGGTAACTATGACCTCGTTGTAATCGATGAGTCGCATAACTTTAGGAATAATAATCCTAAAAAAGATGGGCGTAATCGCTATCAAAGGTTGCTTGAAGATATTATTCAAGCTGGCGTAAAAACTAAAGTGCTGATGCTTTCTGCCACACCAGTAAATAACCGTTTGAATGATATGAAAAACCAAGTGGCTTTCATTACTGAAGCAAATGACCATGCTTTGCTAGATCATGGCATCAGCAGTATTGAAGGAACACTAAGGCAAGCGCAAACAAGGTTTTCAAAATGGGCAGAACAAGATCCTGATGAGCGTACTTCAAAAGATTTGCTTGATTCAATGAACTTTGATTATTTTAAGTTGCTTGATATTTATACTATTGCTCGTTCTCGTAAGCATATTGAAAAGTATTATGGTACATCAGATATGGGGAAATTCCCCACACGTCTGCTACCAATCAATCTTAAGGCTTCAATAGACCTAAAGGATCAGTTCCCACCTTTAGAAGAAGTAAATAAAAATATTCGTAGGCTCTCATTAGCATTTTACTCACCAATAAAATACGTCAGAGTCGATAAAAAAGCTGAATATGCCCGAAGGTATGACCAAGAAGTTAAAGGTGGGAAAAGTGTATTTAAGCAGATTGATCGCGAAGAAAGCTTAATTCATCTTATCCGCATTAACTTATTGAAGCGTATGGAAAGCTCCATTCACTCGTTCACGCTAACGTTAGAAAAATTACTGACGCAAGTGAATGTGTTGCTAGAAAAAATAGAGCACTTTGATTCCAACTTGATGAGTGAGAATACGGAAGAGTTTGTGGCTCCATCAATTGAAGAGATTGACGACCTCGAATTTGAATCTCCAGAGTTAGCGCCATACCTAATAGGTAATAAAACAAAAGTTCGCATCCAAGATATGGATTTAATTAGATTTACTCAAGATCTAGAGGCGGATAGTATTTTTCTTCAAGAAATCTTACGTGTATCTAAAAGTATAGATGCAGCACGAGATGCGAAGCTAACAATGCTAAAAAGTAATTATTCTGATAAATGCAAAAACCCAATAAACGAAAATAATAAAAAAGTAATCATTTTTACAGCATTTGCTGA